>NZ_JBFUJP010000081.1:0-22357 GCF_056401315.1 Rhodococcus sp. P4_F5
CTACTGGAGATGCGAGCGCTCGCCGCGGCCGCCGCGCTGCATTCCGGCTGTCGACTGGTCGCGGTGGGCAATCCGCTGGTGGGACCGTCACGACTCCCGATCAGCGATTCCGAGCGCTACCACCGAATGGCCGAGCAGTTCGGGGTTCTGACGATCGAACAGGGCGTCTGCGGCTGTCACGTTCACGTGGGCGTTCCCGACCGGGAGCTGGCCGTGCAGGTCTGCAACCACGTGCGCCATTGGCTCCCAATCCTGTTAGCGCTCGGCGCCAATTCCGCGGTGCACCGCGGGATCGACACCGGCTACGCCAGCTGGCGGTCGGTCCTTTGGTCGAGATGGCCAGCATCCGGACCTCCGCCCCTATTCGACTCGGCGCAGCACTACGACGATCTGGTCAGCATGCTCGTCGACGGGGGCGCGCTCATGGACGAACGGATGGTGTATTGGGACATCCGACCATCCAGCCACTTGTCCACCGTGGAGATCCGGGTGGCCGACGTGCAGCCGACCGTCGACGAAACCGAACTGCTGGCCACGCTGATCCGCGCACTCGTCATGACGGCGATCCGGGTGATCGACCGAGGTGAGACCGCGCCGCAGGTCGACCTCGAGACCCTGCGCGCGGCCAGGTGGGTCGCCGCACGCGACGGCCTGACCGGGATGGCGATCGACCCGAGCGCGGCGCGGCCGGTATCCCCTACCCGGCAGCTCGACAAGCTCGTCGACCACGTTCACGATTCCCTTGACGAACTCGGCGAGTATCGCCGAGTTCGTACCCTGCTGCGCCGCCAGCTCGAGCTCGGCAACGGCGCCGTGTGGCAGCGCCGTGCTCTGCGCGACCGGGGCGAAGCGGTAGAAGTGGTGCGCATGGCGATACTCCGAACGCTGCAGGTGCCGCTACAGAATGGCCAGCCCCCGCCGGGTTCGGACGAGCCCGATCCGACCCCAGTCCCGCGGCAAACCTTTGAAGTCCACAACCACACCCAAAAGAAAACCCGCCGTTGAGGAGCCGAAGAACAGAAGCCAGGGCCCGCATGGCGGCGGCTGATGCCGATGCCCCCCCCAGGCCCGAGCTACTGCAACAACCATCCAAAGGGTGTTTACCTGTAATTCCCGTTCAGGTTCACCCCATGGACACCGCGAACGATCTCATCACGCGGAAATCGACCCGGCTCAGGGTTTGCGGGTCAGGTCGCCGGTTCGGACGCCTCAGATCGTCACCTCAGGTGACGAATTGCGCGGTCGCAGTCGCCCCAGCCGGCCGAGATGAGTCGCGATCCGTAAAGATGACACGCTCGACTCACCGCCAGAGCCGGTCCAAGAATTCGGTGATCCGTGTCGAGACGGTGCGCTGGATCTGCCTCGTCGGTGGCCTGACCACCACCATCTGTGTCGCGGTGTGACCGGCGACTTGGCCGCGGCGCCGATCGACTTTGAACGGGGGTCAGTGCCGTCACGGAGGCAACAGCGGACCCAGCGGCCCGAGGTCGATGTTGAGGTCCTCGGGGGTCAACCCGAAATGTTCCCGCAGTTCTGCCATGCGTTCCTCGAGGAGCATCAGTGTCGTTCCGATCCGCTCGATCTGCTCGTCGCTGAGATCTCCGTGCTCGACCCTGCGCAGTGCCTGCCGCTCCATGAGCTGGCGCAACAATTCGACAAGGGTGAGAACCAGGGTGACCAGGCCGCGCTCGACCGATTCGGGGTCGGCGTCGATGCGTTGCGGCAGAACACGGTGTCCCTCTCCGGTCAGGGAATTCAGCTCGACCGATTCGGGCTGGCTGTCTGGATCAGTCATCGGTGGTGTCCGGCACATCCAGGGCAGGCTCCAGTGCGCTGACCGACGCGATGAGGGTGCGCAGCGAGATCCGCACCATGTCCACGTCCGCCAGCGACAGCGTGACCTCGCCGGTGATGACGACCCCGCCGCCCAGCACCCGGTCGAGCAGATCGACCAGAGCGATGCGGCGAGTGTCGTCCGCTGGGACTGGGAGGGCCATGTCGCTCATGGGTTCGCCTGGTCGATCCCCGAGAAGGAGTACGGAGGCCACGGTCCGGTCAGTTCCAGTGCCACACCCTGATGTTCGGTCTCGAGTGCCGCGACGACCGAAGCGAATTCGTCGGCAAGCTTGTCGTCCACCAGGTAGGTACCGTTGAAGATCATCCAGGCGCGTTTACCGGTGATCACCGGATCGGTCACCTGCTGACGCCGGCAGTCGACGGCATGACGACCGAGGACGGAATGGATCTCCTGCGCATGGGCGGCCGCCCTGCGCTCGATGTCCTGTTGCGCCGTCAACTCCGCTCGCCTACGCAGCAGATACGCAGTCCCCTTCCCGTGTCCGCCCTGCGATCCGGGTTCCTCGGCGGGTGGCTGGGCGAGCAATTTCGCATCACCGTAGGCCTTGACTCCCCATTCGCTTCGCCCCATGACCTGCCTGAGTGCGGCAACGAAATCGTGCTGCCGTTCGAGGAGAAGGGCGCGAATCCGATCATCGTCGAGGTACAGCGTGGCCAGGCGCAGCGGAATCGTGGGCCCACAGCGCAGGACGGCAGCCACCACACCGTCGTGGGCTCGTGCGGTCGCCGCCAGCCAGTCGAGGTCCTCGAGGTTGCGCTGCAGCGGCCCCTCCCCGAACTCACTCAAACTCACCGAGCCCACCACCGCGACCAAGCCTGCCGATGTCACCGACCGGACCGACTCGCCGGCCACACCGGTCACCCCGGCCAGTTGTGCGTCGTCGACGCCCTCAGACGCGATGCCATACAGCCACACGCCGTCACTATCGCTCATCGTCTTCGCCTCGCCGGTTGCCCTCCACCTCGATCGGCGTACCTGACTCCACCTCGAGACGCACCGACCGGTCGGACTCGAGGACAGCGATCTTCTCCTTGAGCTTTTGGTTCTCGAGCTCGAGGTCGCTGCTCTTGCCGGTCAACCAGGGATCGTTCTCCCACCAGTTGATCCCCACCTCCCTCGCCGTCTCCAGCGAGGCGATGACCAACCGCACCTTGATCGTCAGCAGCTCGATGTCGAGGAGATTGACCTGGATGTCGCCGGCAATCACGAGACCCTTGTCCAGCACCCGCTCGAGGATGTCCCCGAGGTTCGTCGACTGGTGTCCGCCGGCCAGCCCCGTACTAGGACCCTGCGGGAGGCGGTCGTAGTTGTCGCGGGAAAGGGTCATGTCTGCCCCCCCGCGCTGTCACCAGGACCGAGGCTGTAGCTGTCACCAGTACCGCGGCTGTAGCGGCGGGTTCTGCGGTAGGACAGTAACTCTCCGTCCAGATCCAACACCACCTCGTACAGGGCGAGCATGTCCGTCGAGGAAGGGACGCGCCGATCTTCGACAACTTCGACTTCGACGGTCCACCCGTCGTCGGTCGGCATCACCGACGTCGCACCGAGCGGTTTCTTGCCCGTGAGCTCTGTGATGTCTCGCAGCGCGAGGGCGCCGATTTCCTGGGCCGACATGTCCGGTGGCTCCTTCTGCTCCATGACCTCCTCACTCCTTCTCCGCAGTGGTGGCCGGATCTGCCGCGGTCATCCGGTCCAAGATTGCCTGCTGCGCTTGCTCTTCCCCCTCGGCGGAGATTTCGCCCGCCGCGCGGGCATCTTCCAACTCCTCGAGCGCGCGGCGTGCGGTGGCGGGGTCGTGCAGTTCCTCCTCGACCTGTCGCTGGATCAACTCGGCGAGCGAGATCACCCCACGCACCGGCGCGAGTGGCAGCGTGGCAATGAACGACAGCAGTCCCATCGCCTCAGCCCTCCGATGACTGGGTCATCACGAAGTCATAGGCGGCGAGCGGTCCGAGCAGACGCATCTCGACCCTGCCGTCCCACTGCTCCGCCAACGCTCCCACCGCGTGCTCGAGCTCGTCCTGCCGGGCGACCTCGACGAGGACCGCAACGTGCGCGGCGTCCTCTTCGTGGGTGGGTTCGCGGACTTTGACGGAGTCGGCCAGCGAGTCGAGTGCATCAACGACCGTGCGGGTGTCGTCCTCGCGCTTCGCGACGATGGCGTTGGCCACGATTTCGCCGAGGGCCATCCGCGCGTCGCGGGTGGCGGCCTCCGGCTGGTCGCGGATCGTCTCCCTCAGTGCGCTGGCCTGCTCGTTCTCGCCGATCACTTCCCACAGAAGGGCCTGTTCGACGTAGCGGCCCTTCACGACGAACTGCGCCTTACCCTCGAGTTGCTCCATGGCGGCGGCGAACTCGTCGGCGTGCGCGGTGAGTAATTCGTCCTTCACCGCGTCGGCGTCGGTCAGGACCGCACCGAACCGCAGGGGTAGCACCGGTGCCACCCGCGCGGTTCCGTCCAGCAGGCGTGCGTGGGCTTGGAGGTCCGCGGGTTTACCGAGCGGCCGGTCCACCGATATTTCGCTGACCAGCGCCGCGACGTCGCCGTGTCTGATGGTGCTCACCCGCGAGTCGTCGACGCCGACGGCGTCGCCTTCGGTCTCCACGTCCGCGGGCACGATGCCGTAGACGTAGATGCCGGTGGGGTGCGGCTCCGCAGGCGCACCGGTGGCCTGGTTGGACGTGGACATCACGTGTCCTCTCGGCTGGATTTACGCGACACTCGCTCGCGTTCGGGTTCCTCGTCTCCGATGCCGAGGAGGTCGCCGAGTTTGTCGCCGGCGGCCTCGAGCGCGCCCCTGGTTTTCGACCTGGCACCGCCTTCGGTCACGGACCCCACGATATCCGTCAGGCCCTTGGGCTCGCTGCCGATCTCGAGCCGGTTTACCGCCTCCGCGAATCGCAGATACGTGTCGACACTGGCGACGACGACGCGGGCGTCAATCGTCAGCAGTTCGATGCCGACCAGCGAGACCCGCACGTACGCGTCGATGATCATGCCTTTGTCGAGAATGGTGTCGATGACGTCGGCGAGGCTGCTCGAGCTGGGCCCACCGGTGGTCATCGGGAGGCTCCTTGCTTTGAGCCGGCGGACTGCGCGGCCGCGGTCTTGCGTGGGCGGCCTCGGCGTTTCGGCGGCGGCGCCTCGTCCTCCTCAGCGGCACCCTCGTCCTCGTCCTCCTCAGTGGCGCCCTCGTCCACTTCGACTGCGTCCTCGTCCTCGGATTCCTCGCCGGTGTCCATTCCATATTCGTCCTGCTCTGGCTCGACCACCTCGCCGTCCCGGATTTCCCCGGGCCAGCCCTCGACGTCGTCGGGATGTAGGACTGCGTTTGTCATGACATGGCGTTGGAAGTTCTTCAGCTCCAAGCGTATTCGCCGACCCTGGGCTCGCCAAAGGTTTCCCGTCTTTTCGAAGAAGCCCTGCGGGTGATACTCGAGCACGACGAGGATGCGGGTGAGATCGGGGGTCAGCTCGTGGAACGTCACGGCGCCGTCGATGTATCCCTTGGCGCCCTTCGAACGCCAGACGATCCGTTCTGCGGGGACCTGCTCGATGATCGTCGATTCCCAGGTGCGGTGCGACCAGAAGACCTGCGCCTTCCATTGCAGCTTTTCATCGGTGACCTGCTCGACCAGTTCGAGCTTCTTCATGAATGACGGGAAGTCGGCGAACTGCGTCCATTGGTCGTACGCCAGTTGCACGGGGACGCCGACATCGATCGATTCGACGATGTTGGTGATCTTGAGCTTCTTGCCTTTGCCCTTCCCCTTGCCACCGTCATCGTCGCCATCGCGGCCGCCAGTGACCGCGTCCTTGACGTCGGAGGCCTTGTCCTTGACCTTGTTCTTGGCGCCTTCCCAGCCCCCACTGAGTGCGGCTTTGAGCGGCGATTGGCCATCGACGAGTTTCTCGGAACCGGTGACCGCGGCGAGCAAGCCTCCGCCGCCGCCCTCGGCGTACTCAGTGAGCCGCCCGGAGGTGTTCAGCACCTTGTCCGAGACCGAGGACAGCGCTTTGTCGGCGACAGTGCCGAACAACCTTTGCACCGCGTCCTGCAGCACACTCGACGAGCCCTGCCCGTCGCCTGGTCCGGCCTCTCGTAGCTTGTTTGCGACGTTCGTCATCTCCATCACCCCCGTGCCCGTCGGACGGGCGCAGATTCCGTCGTGGCCTTGGCCCGTGTCCTGCGTTTGCGGGCAGGAGCCTCTTCGTCATCGTCTTCGTGGGACTTCGTGGTCCCCGACTTGCTGGTGGGCCGGGTGCTGCCGCTTGTGCTCCGGCGGCGCGCCGCGGGGCGTCTGGGTGGGGTCGGTTCCTCGTCGGCCTCGTCTTCGTCAGGCTCCTCGTAGTCGTCGGCCTCGTCTTCCTCGTCCGCGTAGTCGTTCTCCGGCTGTTCATCGGCAGGGGCGTCCTCGTCGGCCCGCGAACGAGCGCGCTTCCTGCGCCCGAATTTCCCCACTTTGGCGACATCATCGACAGTGTCCGTAACATCACTGACGGTTCCTGTGACCACCTGGCCACCCGATTGGAGCCGGTTACTCAGCGAGTCGATGCGCCGGCTGGTAGCAGTGACCGCTGCTGCCTTCGCTGCGTTCACCAATTCTCCCCGGACCGTGTCGCCGATCTTCGCGAGCTCCGGGGAGCTCGCCAGCATTTTCGTGCCGCGTTCCAGCAAATCTCGCGGTCCTCCGGGGAAGCGTCCGGTTGCGCCCGCGGCCGCGAGCATCAGCGCCATCTTCATTCGGCGTGTCCGGCCCAGTAGATATCCCGCGCCGACGGCCACAGCCACCTGACCTCTAGTCTTCATCGTCGACCCCTTTACCTGAGTAGTTGCCGCGCACCCCACCCCGACTTCGGCAGTGCGTCGCGGCCTTCGGTGATGTGTCGCGAGACCGTGCGCGGTCGGCAGTGCACATTGCACCGACTACCCCAACCCGGCAACGCTCAACCACCGCCACAAACACTTCTTCGGCCAACTTCGTCGAAGGTCGTCGAGAACAAGGACCTCGCTCGCGATCACCGGTTGCGCAATGCCGAGGAGTCGGGGCGCCGCCTTCTCATGAATCGGCCCGGCACACCGATCGATCAGGTCAGCCTGCCGCGGCTCGCACCGCCGCCACGATCACCATGGCAAGGAGTGCCAGCAGCAGGACCACGAGGAGCACCGGCCCGAGGAGGAGTCCGAGGCCCAGGAGGAGAATCAGGGCAATCTTGGCCTTGCCGCTCAACCCGGACACCAGACCTTTGATCGCGGCCCACACAGGATTCTTACCCGTCAGGACGGCCCTCAGGCCTTCGAGTCCGGCTCTCATGCCCGCCCCGCCGTGTGCGACCTCCTCGACGAGCGTGTCCACCCACTCCTGGATCTTCTGCTGGAACTTCTCCGTCACCCTGGCGCGGCGATCCCGCATTTTCTCCAGGAGCCGGTGAATTTGGGCTTTCAGCCACTCGACGGCGGACTCGACTGGCCGCGGCACCCCGCTCCGTGCGGTGTCGGCAGGCCACCCGGGTTCGGTCTCCTTCGCTGACGGGTCCGGCCGGCGTGTGGGACTCGGTGAGGTGGACCGCCGCTGCGCGGACGTGCGGGACCCTTCACCTCCGGGACGCTTGCGGGCCGCCGGCTTCGCGGTGGTGGTCCGCCCCGGCGTGGCGCGGTCGGGGCGCTGTCGCCGGGGCGTGCGTGACGTCGATTCGCCGGTGGCGTCTGTTCGCCTTCGTCGAGGTGTTGGTTCCGCCCGCCGTGGGCTGCGTCGTGAGGTGGCTGTGGTCGCCCGCGTGGCCGCCGGTCGCCTGCGTGGCAGACGCCCGGTGCCTTTTGTGGTGGACGCCGTGGGCCTTTTCGCCGTCTTGGATGCCCGGGCTGTCGGCTTGGTTCTGGCGGTCGCATTCAGGCTGTCACCACCGGCGGTCTTGCCGTTGCCGACCGTGCCGTCTCGGTGCGATGTGACCGGTGTCTGGCCGTTTGTTCCAACTCGTGCACCCATACATTGCAGTTACCCACAGGGCGATCCTCGGAAACCTAATTCGGCGCCGGAACATTGCACGCACGAGGTGCCCCAACGCGGCGTCACCGGGGCTGATCGACCACCTGGCTGCTGGCGGTCCCTTACCGTGCCCGGTGCCTACCGATCAGGAACGACCCGGCTGACATGGGCTCCGATTCCCGGAGTGATGGGATAGCCGAGCATCGGAGATCGGCGGTCGCGCTCGGGTGATGGCGGAAGACGCCCAGATGGTCGGCTGTGGTCGAACCGCCGCCCTCGCCCGTTCGGCTTCTGAAAACTCAGGGGCACGGGGTGAGCGCGGTCGTTCCGGGCATTGGGCCGGTGCCCGCGGGTGCAGGCGCGGCAATCGGCATCACTGAGTTCCGAGGCATCGCCCACCGCGCCAGTACGTTCTATGCCCGGATTCTGTCTTCCGATGGCGCCTCGTCCCGGCGGGCGCGTTGCGTAGGGCGGTGCGCAGTCCCACCCGTCGCCCGGTGTTTACGTCGGCTGGCACCGGGAACGATGGGCGGAATTTCAGTTCGGAGGCCGTTTCCGGCGCATCATCGGAGGTCGCACGCAGGAATCGGTCGGGCAGGGCGAGTTTATGGATAGTCCGCAGCGTCAGCAGGTATTGCCGTGCCAGCGACCCGGTGGTGTACGGCAGGTCGTACTTTTCGCACAAGGCGCGCACCTTGGTGGAGATCCCCGCATAGCGGTTGCTGGGGAGGTCGGGAAACAGGTGATGTTCGATCTGGTAGCAGAGGTTGCCGCTGAGGAACGCCAACACCGGGCCGGCGTGGAAGTTCGCGGCGCCGAGCATCTGACGCAGATACCATTCCGCCCGGCTCTCGTCCTCGAGTTCAGTGAGGGTGAATTTCTCGGCTCCGTCGGGAAAGTGCCCGCAGAAGATCACCACGTACGCCCACACATTCCGCAGCAGGTTAGCGGTCAGGTTAGCCGTGAGGGTTCGTCGCCAGCGGCGTCCGCGGAGGGCGGGGATGAGCAGGTAGTCCTTTCCCGTCTGTCGGGCGATCTTCCCAATCAATGCTCTGCGATGCGCCGATCTCTCGGCGTCTGTGTCGGCGCGGGCCTGTTCGGAATACAGGTCGTGCAGGGCTATGCCCCATTCGAATGTCACCGCCAACAACAGGTTTCGTACCGGTTGCAACAGATTGTCCAGCTTCCATGGCTGGTCGCGGGTGATCCTGATGACGCCGTAGCCGAGGTCATCGTCCATCCCGACAACGTTGCTGAACACGTGGTGGCGGTAGTTGTGGGAGTAACGCCAGTGGGACGACGGCCCGACCATGTCCCATTCCCAGGTACCGGAGTGGATTTCCGGGTCGTTCATCCAGTCCCACTGCCCGTGGCAGACGTTGTGGCCGATCTCCATGTTCTCCACACTCTTGGCCACACCGAGCGCCGTCGCCCCGAGAATCCACCCCGCCGGCGACCTACTACCGTGGATCACCAACCGGGCCGCCGTATCGAGCAGCCGTTGGAAGGCGATGGTGCGGCGGATATATCTGGCGTCCTTCTCGCCGAGCGACTCGGTGACGTCCTGCCGGATACTGTCCAGTTCGGCGCGCAGCGCCTCGACGTCGTCAGCGGTGAGGTGCGCGTATTCCTCGATGTCGGAGATCGCCATGCGTCTGCTCCAGATTCCGGGCCTTCCCCCCCCCCACACACACACCGCGAACGTCGCGGCGCGGTCGGGTCCGGTGGACTACAACTCGGACTACTGGGTCAGTAGTAGTGGCGTCGGCCCGCCACAGCGTGGCCGGTCATGCCCATGATCTCGAGCACCACGCCGACGACGATAAGGGCGACCCCGATGTACAACAGGACGGGAATGCTGGCGAGCGCGCCGACGATGGCGAGGATGATTCCGAGAATGAACATGATGACGACCTGATTTCGGGAGAGGGACTGGGGATGGGGATGGGGATGGGGGTATCGAACGGCGTGAGCGCGGGTCAGTGTTTGAAGGCGTGCTTGATCTTCTGGCCCGCTTGCTTGAGCTTGTCTCCGGTTTGCTTGGTGTTGCCCTTTGCCTGGTCTGCGCGCCCCTCTGCTTCCATGCGTTCGTTTCCGAGTGCCTTACCGACCGTCTTCTTGGCTGCACCCTCTGCGGTTTCAGCCTTGTGCCGAAGCTTCTTCCCGATGCTCATGGCGGTACTTCTTCTCTGTTGGGTGATCGTCCCGCGCGGGCGCGGGGGCCGAGGGTTGTTCACTTCTGTGCGGTGCCAGTGTGCGATGTCGTGGCGGCGCCCATCGGGGTGGTTCATCCCGAGGTGCCACAGGTCGAATGCTTCCACCGGAGGGCCTCAACCTTCGGGTTGCCCACTTGACGCCTGGACCAAACCCGTCTCATCGACGGTACGGTTTCCACACACCAACGGCGCGGTCTTGCGAAGGCCCGCGCCCGTGTCGATGGGCGCGATCCGCAGCCTGCTGTTCGCCGATTCGTCGTGACGCACATCGGCGGTTTGCACTCGGCAGCTGCGGGCATACCTGTAGCAGGGCGTTCTGACGACGATCCGGCTGACCGCCCGTCTCAACACAACAATCGGGAGATGTCATGGAGAAAACGTTGTTCTTCGCAGCGGGGGCGGCCGTAGGCTTCGTTCTGGGAACCTGGGCTGGCAGGCAAACCTACGAGAAGATGAGGGACCAGTCCGTCGAACTCTGGCACAACCCCACCGTGAAGGAAAAGGTGAGCGGCGCGACAGAGACCGTGAAGGATAAGGCCCCGAAGCTGCAGCAGAAGGTCGGTGCCCTGGCGAAGAAGGCTACCCACCACGGCGCCGACGGCGCTGACACGAGCGTGATCACCGCCTCCACCGCCGAGGCGCCGCTGGAAGAAGCTGCGACCCCAACTCCGGCGGCGGAACCGACCGTGTCACCGCCGATGGGCGGCAAGCGCACCCCCTGAGCAGGCAGACGGCGCGGTGGCGTGGAGGCCTGTCCACGCGGATCGCGCGATCCGCAGTTTTCTGCACCCAGCTGCGGTGACGTCTGCGATGCTCGCGCTGGGTATGGCGCAATAACGGGCCCCGGTCACTCGACCGGAGAATGCGGAAGTTGCGGATCGGTTGCGGTCGTGGTGCCGAGGCGCGGCGTCGCGAAGAAAACGGCGATCATCGCCAGACCCAGCCGAAATGGAGCCAGTAGTCGGCCGGGTTGGTGGGCGGAGAAGTCCGCCCCGGACGCTTCGTCGACGATCAGGCCGAGACCACAACAACAGATTAATGATTGCCCCGAGCGCCAGGAAGAGCACGGACGTGCCGACCGTGCCGCACACAGCCACACGACCACGCCGGACATCAGATGTACGACGTTGTGCAGGACCGAGACCTCGAACACGCCGAACAGTTCAGCGTGTGAATCATGGGCCAGCGGCAAGCAGGGCGTAGTCGGTCGTCACGTCCGGCACAAACCCGAGCAACCCGACAGTCACGAACACGCGAGCAGCCTTTTGGACAGGGAGGGCACTCGCGAGCCGAGATAGGGGCGCCCGAAAAGGCCCGTCGTCCACGGAGGGGCAAACGAGGAGGTTCGGTGATGTCACGTTTCATTGCACCGTCGCGAGATGTTTCAGCCGACCGGGTGTCGGGCGTCGTATACCCAACCGACCACCGAATCCGGAGGGGCAACCTAAACGCGCCGCGGATGGAGCAACGGGCGTTCACCGTCGCCGGTGTTTGGGCTCGCACCCGGGCGGGCATACCTGCATCATGCGCAATCTGTGGATAGGAATGATCATCGGCGCCGCCACGGGGGCCGCCATCGGTGCGATCGTCGACGGAAGCAGGCGGGCGCGACTCGTCGCAGTCGAGGCCGGCCACACCGTCACCCAGGCTGTCAAGGAACACATCCCCGAGGCCAGGGAACGGCTGCAGGAAATTGACCTGCCCGGCAAGGCGCACGAGATTCTCGACCGGGCTGCCGAGTCGCAGGCCGCCGACACGGCGCGGCACGCGGCGCAGAACCTGGCGGACGCTGCGAAACACGCCGCCGGGACGGCTTCGAGCACCTTGCATCACCACGACGCCGCCGACGAGCAATGACAACGAATCCCGCCGAGAGCCGTTAGACATCGCCGGGATTGGGTATCCAGGCCCTGGCCGCGTGATCATGTCGTTTCACGCGGCTGACTGTCCGCGAACCCGCGGCAGGATCAGCGAGTGCAAAGGAGAGCCACAATGGGCGCCGTCGACAAGGCGAAGAACAAGGCCGAAGAGTTGGCAGGGAAGGCCAAGGAGAAGGTCGGAGAGGCCACCGGCGACAAGGATACTGAGGCCGAGGGCCACAAAGACCAGGCCAAAGGCAACCTTAAGCAGGCCGGCGAGAAGGTCAAAGACGCCTTCAAGGACTGACCGACACATTGATGGGCCCGCTCGTAAGCGGACGAGTACGAGCGGGCGGGGGCGCGGTGCCAGCGGCCATTCAACGCAAGGTCTCGTCTCGCGTGACCACACTGCTACGGCAGCAGGAAACCCGTCATGATCGGCCACATGGTCGTGCGCTGCTGGCGATTTGGCCGATCCCAAGACGTTCGTCAATGGACCTTCTTGCTGATTGTCCCGGGCGCGCGCTGCTGTTCGTCGCCACCGAAATTGCCGGATGATCTAGCCAACCGCTCTCTCAGCGGCCCTCGACCGATCCCACAGGCTCCGTCCGCCACGCCCAAGGGCTCCGGGGCGACGTCCGACGACGAAGAACGCCACATCCAGACTCGATCGGTGTCGGTCCGGCCCATTCAATTCGGCGTGTCACGGGCCGAGGACCAATCGTGACCGATCCAGATCCGACATCGGGTCGACACCAGGAGGATCGCCGCCGTGAGCGATAGCGTCACTGACTCCGCCGCGGAACGGGTAGCGCAGAATAGTGTCTTCGAGCGGTTCGCCCGCGCGGGATACGTCACCAGCGGCCTCGTCCACCTCATCATCGGCTACATCGCCATCCGGCTCGCCCTCGGCGGGCGCGGCGCGGCCGACCAGTCCGGGGCGCTGGCCGAGTTGGCGAGCAAGCCGGGCGGTATGCCCGCGCTGTGGGCGGCCACCGTCGCGTTCGCGGCGATGGCGCTCTGGCGTCTTGCCGAAACGGTATTCGGACGTTCGACCGATCCGAAAGACCAAGGCCCTGTGTCCGAGGTCTTTGACCGCGGCAAGGCCTTCGCCCTGGCGGTCGTCTACCTCGCATTCGCCTACTCCACCTTGGGATTCGCGCGCGGGCGCGGAAAGTCCACCGGGCAGCAGGACGCGGGAATCAGTGCGCACATGATGCAATCCGCGGCAGGCACCGTCGCACTCGTGGTGGCCGGGCTGGTGATCGTGGCGGTCGGCGGATATCACGTCTACAAGGGCGCGAGCCAGAACTTCCTCGAGGACCTCCACGGCGCGCCCAGCAGTTTCGTGCGAACACTGGGTACCGCCGGTTACGTCGCGAAGGGACTCGTACTCGCCGAGGCGGGGGTGCTAGTCGTCGTCGCCGCGATCGTGTCGGATCCGAACCGAGCGACCGGACTCGACGGCGCGCTGAAGTCGCTTCTGAGCCAACCCTTCGGGCCCGTGCTCGTCGTCGTTGCGGGTCTCGGGTTCATCACCTACGGCCTGTATAGCTTCGCCATGGCCCGGTACACCAAAATGTGATCGTCCGGGTGTCCGCGGGGGTACTGATGAACAGTGTCAGTACCAGTGCCTCCTGCCGCCCACAGCGCGGCCGCTCGCACCCATCAGAGCGAGGATCACGCCAACCACGATGAGCACGATCCCGATGGTCCACAGGATCGAGATCCCGGCGAGAAAGCCGATCAGCAGCAGAATCAAACCGAGCACAATCATGACTGTCTTCCTTTAGGGAGGTTCGTGCGCGACGTCCACCCGCGTCCTGTTGCTCGCAACGCCAGGTTTAGGGGCAGGCGGGTGCTACGAGGTTGTAGATGTTCTCGGCCTGTTCCGGTGTCGGCCTGTTGTCGTCATTCGCGGCCAGCGTCTCGATCTCTACGGTCACGGTCTGCTTGTCTGCCCCGGCCGCGAGGTGAGTGCATGATTCGGTGACGATCTTCTCGATGTCCTCGTCACTCCGGTTCTCCGCCAGCTCCGAGTATCCGGTGCGGAACGCGGCGACGAAGGCCGTGAGCTTGGCCTCGTCGACGGCCGATTCCACGCTCGTGACAACGTCACTGGTGCCGTGGGCGGGCATGTCATTCCCGTCATCGTCGGAGCCACATGCGGCGAGAGCAAATAGGCCTGCCGCGGCAATGGTCAGTGCTATTGAGTTCCTCATGTCATCGGTGTTCCCCCAGGAATGCCTGCTCAAACTCCATCCTCGACTGCCTTCCATTCGGTGATCACGTCGCCCCGTTTCTGCAAACAGCAAGACCGGGCAGCAGGAAGACGCGGAGCTTCTGCATCGAATCGGACGAACACGGCGTCTCGACGTCGGGTCCGTGAGGAACTCGGCGAGGGTGAACTCCGAGGGTGAACTCCGAGAGTGAACGGTCGTACAGACGGAATACCCCGTAGGCGCTCGCTCCGCGGGCATGCACCACCCGTTCCGGGATCCGCTCGTGGTCGAAGTGGGCGAGAGGAAGCGTTCCTCCTCGTAGACCAAGTGAGCGGCGAACCGAGTATGCGGAATGTCGCCGTCGCGGCGACCGCGTCCAGCCTGGGCGCCGACCTCCAGTTGGAACTGTCCCAGTGCCAGGTCGAGATCAATTCGCCAGTCTGTGCCGATTCGCGCCGGCTTCGTACGTGTCTTCTCGAGGGACGATCGATCGCCGCGGCGGCAGCCCTGCGAAACGACTGTCAATTGCTGGCCGTGGGCACACCGATGATCGGGCCGCCGAGACTTCCGGTCAGCGACTGCGACAGATATCGACAGATGTCCCAGCGCTTCGGCATCCTCACGATCGAGCAGGGCATCTGCGGCTGCCACGTGTACGTCTCCGTGGCTGATCGTGAGACCGGAATCCAGGTGTGTAACCACATCCGCACGTGGCTGCCCACTCTCCTGGCCCTCGGCGCGAATTCCGCCGTGCACTGTGGCATCGACAGCGGATTCGCAGCCTGGCGGTCGATCCTGTGGTCCCGGTGGCCAC
The DNA here is from genome assembly GCF_056401315.1 of Rhodococcus sp. P4_F5. Lineage (NCBI taxonomy): Bacteria > Bacillati > Actinomycetota > Actinomycetes > Mycobacteriales > Nocardiaceae > Rhodococcus > Rhodococcus sp. P4_F5. The sequence continues at coordinate 14,958 of NZ_JBFUJP010000081.1, forward strand.
CCGTGCGTTAGCACGGCTCGTCGAGCACACCCGCGACTGCCTGGACGAGCTCGGTGAATACCGCTGGGTCCGAACCATGTTGGACCGGCAGCGCGAACTCGGGAACGGGGCGCGCTGGCAACGCGACGCACTCGAATGCTATCTGGATCCGCGCAAACTCGTCACCGAGGCGGCGAGACGGACCCTCAAGGACACCGCGAATCCCGCCGCCGAACACGCTGCGCGGCAACTGAGAGGTGACGTCGATCAAGGGTGCGAGCAGACATGACCACTGAGGTGCCTGCGTGAGAAACTGCGCCAAAGGGCGCAGCCCAGAAGGCTGGCCCGTGCGCGAACCTCAGTCCCCACCCAACTCCTCACGAAGGTGGTTCAGCGTCCTCGCGAGGATTCGCGACACGTGCATCTGGGAGATGCCCATACGGTCGGCTATCTGGGTCTGTGTCATGGATCCGTAGAACCGGAGCGCCAGGATGGTGCGTTCGCGTTCGGGCAGCCGTGCCAGCGCCGGACCTACCGCGGTGAAGTCCTCGACCGTCTCGAGTGCCGCATCCTCACAGCCGAGCGTGTCGACCAGCGGAGTCTCGTGCCCCGGCGGGCCGCGGACAGTCCCGTCGATCGAGACGGTCTGGTAGGCGCTGCCCGCGATCAGCCCCTCGGACACCTCGTCGATTCCCACCCTGATCTCGGCGGCGATCTCGCCGGCCGTGGGTGCGCGCCCGAGCCGTTGCGACAGCGTGCCGACCGCTTTCGAAATTCGCAGGTGCAGTTCCTTCAACCGCCGGGGAACACGCATCGCCCACCCGGTGTCGCGGAAGTGGCGGCGGACCTCGCCCATGATCGTCGGTACGGCGAAGGAGACGAAGTCCGATCCGCGGTCGACGTCGAATCGGTCCACTGCGTTCACCAGTCCGAGCCTGGCAACCTGCAGGAGATCGTCGTACGGTTCGCCCCGTCCACAGAACCGGCGGGCAATGTGCTCGGCGAGTGGCAGGCATCGTGTGACGATCTCGTCGCGCAACGCGCCACCGTCATCCGGGCTCGTCTCCGCCGCACGTTTGAACAGACCGATGACGTCCCCGTAGTCCGTCTCGGATCGGTAGTCCTCCGTCTCGGAGGCGCCATGTCGGCCTTGTTCGGCGGGTTCGGACTGCACCTAGGTCCCGATCCTGAGCTTCGTCAGCTCGACGGTTGTGCGATAGCCGGGACCTGCCGAGTTGAGGGGGTCTCGTGTCACCGCGATCGAATCGGTGAGGGCCCGCAGGACGTGCCACCCGAAGCTCTGCGTATCAGGGACCGCGTTTGAGCGGGTGTCCGTCGAAACCCGTACCCACAGGACGTCCCCGGCCAGCTGGAATCGGCACGTCAGGTCGGCGCCGTCGATCGCATCGGCGATCAGATCCGAGCAGATCTGATCGACAGCGAGTTTGACGTCGGATACCTCGTCGAGATTGAACTCGTTGAGCACCGCAACGGTTTCGGCCATCGCACGCACCACCGACAACTGAGCCAGGTCGGCGGCGACGCGCATTTCCACGGGAGCATCCACGTCGGCTTCGCTGGATCCCGACCTTCTGGCCTCTGGCATGAAGTTGCAATACCCCATCCAGTGCCGCGCCAAACCGCCTCTGGGGTTTCGTGCGGAAGCCGAGCGGGCATCCACCTGACGGACTACCGGCCGCAGCGACGCCGTGACTTTCTCATCGCGGCTACACCGAAGGAGTAAAGGCGGACAGATGCGACCCATGTGGAAGGGCACCGTGACGTTCGGGCTGGTCGCGATACCGGTCAACCTCTATGCAGCGACCGAGGACAAGGACGTCTCCTTCCATCAGGTACACGTCAGCGACGGCGGCCGTATCCACTACCGTCGGATCTGCGAGGTCGACGGCGACGAAGTTCCCTACGAGGACATCGCGAAGGGCGTCGAGACACCTGAAGGGACAGTAGTTCTCACAGACGACGACTTTGCCGCGCTACCGCTGCCGACCACCAGAACGGTCGAGGTGCTTGAGTTCGTACCGCTCGAGTCCATCGACCCGATCTACTTCGACAAGAGCTACTTCCTCGAACCACAGAAGCCGACCGTCAAGCCGTACGTGCTGCTGCGCGAGGCACTGAACAAGTCGGGCGAAGTCGCGATCGCCAAGATCGCCATTCGGCAGCGCGAGTCCCTCGCCGTGCTGAGGGTCTACGGCGACCTGATCATGCTCGACACCACGGTGTGGCCCGACGAAGTCCGAGAACCCGACTTCGACTTCCTGATCTCCTCCGGCCCCCACCTCGAAGCGCGCGAGACCAAGATGGCCAGCTCCCTCGTCGAGGCGATGTCGGAGCCGGTGTTCGATCCGCAGAAGTTCCACGACGACTACCGCACAGCCCTCGAGAAGGTGATCGAGGCGAAGACAGAGGGCCACGATGTCATCGAGCAGCCGGCTCCGATCGAGGCGAAGGACGAGGACGTCGCCACCCTTCTGGCCGCGTTGCAGGCCAGCGTCGACGCGACCGGCAAAAGCAAGCGCGGCGGACCGGGCAAGGGCACCCGCCAAGGCAAGCGCACCACCAGGAAGTCCACCGCCGGTGGCAGGCGGAGAGCTACGAAGGCCACAGTTACCGGTGGCGCGAAGGGCGAGGCCCGCGACGGCAAGTCCCGGCAAGTCCCGTTCAGGAACGAAGTCTCCCGCCCGCGGCAAGAAGTGACCTCCCTGACCGCGGTGCGCCGTCCAGCCTTCGGGTCAGGCCTTAAAAATGCTGTTACCCAGCAGTTCTCGCGTCCGAACGGCTATACGTCAAGCGTTTGCCGTTCGCGGTCGAGTCCCTCCCGATCGTCGGTCGCCGCCACGGCCGACTCCGACGACACTGTCGCTCGGATCGACGGGTACTCGCCGAAGAGGGGGCGCAGCCCCGTCACCTGCAGAACATGTGCGACTGCCGGTGTACTCGAGACCAGCGCCATGTCGAGGCGCGAGCGGACAGCCCTCCGTTTGGCCTCGGCCAACTGGGCGGCAGCCCCGATGCTCATGAAGTCAGTCTCGGAGAGGTCCACTACCACCCCGTGATAGCAGGTCGCGAAAGCGACATCGAGCACCCTGTTGAAGTTGTCGATGCCCGTCGCGTCGAGATCCCCGCGGACAGCGACCACCACAGTATGACAACGACCGCCGCGATCCAGCGGACGGTACGCCGGGCGATCCGGGCGAGGGGCCATGAGTCGGCCTACGAGAGTGGTAGAAGCGGGCATGACGAACCTCCATTGACAACGTGAAGTTTCGGTCCACATGCTCCGGATGACCCGCATTGGCTGGAGAGCCGATTTGCGGTGAGACAGGGATCGCATCTCGGCCAATCACGTCGCGTGGGACCTGTTCGGCTGTGCTCTCAACCTCCTCTGTTGTAGCACGCCCAGACATGTCTGTACACCGCTGAGTTTGGGTACCCTAGACCTTGTGATCGGGCTGCTCGAATCTCCCTCGAATCAGTCGGGTGGCGCGCGCGAGCGCATCCTCACCACGGCCTACCGTCTGTTCGCCAGACGGGGTATTCGCGATGTCGGCATCAACGAGATAATCGCAAAGTCGGGGGTGGCCAAGGCAACGCTCTACCAGCATTTTCACACCAAGAACGACCTTGTTCTGGCCTTCCTCGAGCTTCGCGAAGCGACCTGGACCTTCGCGCTGGTCGACGCCCGGTCACGGGCCCGCGGCGAAACACCGGAACAGCAACTCCTGGCAATCTTCGACGTCTTCGACGAGCTCTTTGCCGACCGCGCCCGCTTCGACGGGTGTTCGTTCATCTCGGTGCTGCTCGAAATGGGTCCTGACAGCATCGCGGGTCAAGCCTGCATTGCTCATCTCGAAACGATCCGAATGATTGTGCGCGAACGTGCCGAGCGCGCCGGCCTGAGCGACCCAGAGGGTTTCGCCTGCTCGTGGCACATCCTCATGAAGGGCGCAATCGTCTCCGCGGTCGAGGGTGACAGACAAGCGGCACGACGGGCGGAGACGATGGCGCGCGCGCTGATCGAACTGCATCGCAGTCCGAAACCGCGCGACAACATCGGGCGCGACTGAGCGATCAGGCCCGGTCCGCGATGCCGACTACACCGGCATCGCGGGTGCAGTGCGCGCAGCATTACAAGACACCGTCAGCGGCCTCGACCCCGTGTCCGAGAATGATGCATCGATGTCCCGAGCCTCACCCGTGCAACCTTAGCGCGGGATGTACTCAGGTTTCGAGGTTGTCGGGTGCTACTGACCGTCCAGGTTCGGCCGGCGGCGGGCGGAATCCGGTTCCTCGTGTCGCTGTTGATGCGCCATCAGGCCAAGGTCGCCGTGTGGGCTTCGACGAGGCGTCTGAATGAACCAATCCGAAGAAGCCGGTCCGGGTGTCGGTGTTCGCGCAGGTCCGGCACACGCCCGTACAAGTACAGCAACAGTTGGCACAGGCTCCTGCTGTCACCGTGACCCGAGGGAGCTCGTCGAGTGATCCGGCACGGCCACAAGATTGGCTACGAGATCTCAACGCCTTGATGACTACGATTTCCTCGGCGCATTGATCCGGGCGGATGACGCCCCGCGCCACCAGCATCGCCCGACGGCCGAAGAGAACAGGGCCGAAGGGATGTTCGATGCGGCGGACCACTTCGGCGCGCAATCCCTGCTCCTCTAGCATTGCGATAGTCTTCTCCACCCCGCTCAGGGCGGACTGGACGATGAACAGGCTGCCGCCGGCGGCAAGTACCTCGGGCGCCTGGACGCAGATGCGGTCCAGTACCGCCCGCCCGTCGCGGCCGGCATCCCAGGCCCGTGCGGCCCCGCCTGTCGGCAGCCGGTCGCTGGACGCGGGTACATACGGCGGATTCGACACGATCACGTCAAACAGTTCAGTCCTGACAGGCTCGATCAGATCCCCGCGGCGAAGGCGCAGGGCCTGTCGGTGAAGCCGTGAGTTGATCCAGGCATTGACGAGCGCGCGCCGTGACACATCCACCGCGGTCACCTGGAGGGCGCCCGCCCGGCATGCGGTCAAGCCCACGGCGCCGGTACCGGCGCAGATATCGAGCACCCGTGTCGTCGGGGTCAGGAGTTCTTGAGAGAGCACCTCTGCCAGCAGCCACGTGTCTCGTTGCGGCGGATACACACCAGGCAAACGAAGCACTCTCATCGATCCGTCGCCCATCGAAACCCCTTCACGGCTCCAATATGTGCAGTTGCGAACGTAACGCCTCCTCCAAACAATCTGGGTCCAGAACGGCAAGAGTGCTGCCGACATGCAACTCGAACAGCTCTAGCTGAGAAGGCATTTCGTTGCGAGGATCATCGACCGCTGGCGTCGTGGGGACTTCTCCCGCTGTCGATGTGCCGATCGAGCAATGACTCCGTGGGGTTACCCAGCCGCCCGTCGAAGTAACCACCCGAACATTGGACTGTCTGATGACCCACGCACCGAATCTGGCCCAATGGTGACCGCAACGAGCGCCGCGCTGATGTCTGTGGCGGCCGCAGTGACCTCAATCTGGAGCGAGCCTGTACTAGAGGCGCGGGTCACATTCCCTCGTCCGTGCCCGCTTGAATCCCGCGCGGATTGGGTACACGACCTGACATGAGAGGACTCGATGCATTGCTAGGTGCCCCGTTTGCACTCGCCTCGGCGGTACGCCGAGCGCGAGTCTTCCACCCATACGGGGTGCTCGCGCAGGGGCACGCGGAGCTGGGAGGGCACTGGTGGCCGGTTCAAGGCCGGATACCGGTTACCGCCCGACTCTCCCGAGGGGTCGGCACCCCCGATGGCCTGCCGGACGTACTAGGGCTGGCGGTTCGATTCCACAGGCCCAGCGGCCCATGGGACTTGCTGCTGGCGTCGGCTCAACTGTCGACGCGGGTGGTGCTCTGGCCGGCCCGCGGCTGGGCCAGCGCACGGTACAGCAGCGTCACCGCATACTGTGCCGAAGACGGGCCTCCCACCTGGGTGTTCGCCGTGCCGGACACCGGGCAGCCACGGACGGGCTCGACCACGGCTCTGGTCGACGGCGACCCATTGCACTTCACCCTGTCCTTGGCGACCGCCCGTGGCCAGGCGAAGGCGGCGGGCCGAATCTCGCTGGATTCCCCAATCGCAGTCGCCGATGACAAGCAGCCCTCGTTCGATCCGGTGATCAACCTCCCGGCCGAGCTGCGGATGTGGCCGGAGTGGCTTGCCGCCCCACGGCGGGTGGCGTACCGGGCGAGCCGGGGCGGGCGCGGCGCGGCGCTTCCCAAGCCCGAATCCTAGCCAAGCGTTTTGCGCGCGCCCCTTGGGTGGCGTGCACGCAGATGATTGGGCGATCGCTACCGACGCGCGTCGCGTCAGCCTCGAGTGGCAACGTAACGTGGCCTCAGCCTCGCTGCGCGGAGTTGGTCGAGCGCAGCACAACCCGTGACCGCCATTCCCTGTTCTACGCCATTGCCATCGATGCCTACGGTGAATAAATCTTGTCGCTGCGGGAGGTGCCGGCCCTGATATCGGCCGCGGCGAACTGGTACAGATCCTGCACAGGCTCGCCTCGGAGCGCAGCCCCCACCCGCCCTGTCCTATCCCAGCATGATGCCCAACTCCTCTCCGACGCCGATTTCGTCACCGACTCGACGGCCATCGTGGCCCGGTTCGACCGTGAAATCCGCATACAGAACCTGGTCCAGGATTCTCTGTGTCAGTCGCCGATGCCGCAGGTCGTCTCGGGGCCACCACCGCCCGTATCCGCCGGCGAGCTATCCCCACGACCATCGTTGGGCATCAACGCAAATCACCGGAATGCGACCTACAACCCGGTACGGGGAGCCAATCGCCCTCCCACTGTGCACTTTCCGACCGCCGGGAGCAGCCTCCGCCGCGTGACCGACTCCCGCCCTCTTTTTCAGACGCTGGCGCCATTGTCGCGAAGGCCAGCGCGTCCGCGCTCGCTGCAAGTGGTGAACGCGTCCGCGACTTCCCTGGCAGCGTCAACACACCATTGGGTGCGTTTCGGGCACTAAGACAGGTCTTCAGAAGCTCGACCGCGGCCGATGCCCCAACCGTCACGCAAATGAGCTTGATGATGACGACGCCGAAGATCCCGATAGGAATCTTCGTGAAGTTGCAGCCGTAAACCGTGAGCGCAGCGAACACGCCGCCCGCGCCGCCCCCGCGCCGCACGAGCAGGCGGACCGAACGCGTGCCATCTCCGCTTGAGTTACCCACAGGTGGTAGACGGATTTCACCGAAATCTGCATCGACACATACGTGTTTCGAATCGCCTTGTTCGGCGAGGAAGCCATGACGCAGAATCAGACTTCTGCGCGTTCGTGGGTCCGTCCACGGGGATCAGATTTCTCGGATCGTTGGCAAGATTTGCTCTCGGCCCCTGGGCAGTCACGTGAGGAGCTGGT
>NZ_JBFUJP010000082.1:0-21535 GCF_056401315.1 Rhodococcus sp. P4_F5
GGCGATGTGGGCCTTGGGCCAGCCGTCTCGGTGGCGCTCGACGATGAGCATTCTCCCGAGATACGTGGTGCGGGCATTACGGTGGGGCACGAGAACCTCCGGTGGGAAGTGGGCCTTCGACAAGCCACACCTCAACCGGAGGTTCTCTTCACATCAAGCCGACACGCCTGTTACCAACGTCTTGGCCGGGTACAGCTAGCCGGTCATGGCGCCGATGGCCCCAGTGAAGTAGGGCACCAGCCAGATCGACCACACGACCAGGCTGAACTGGTGGAACTTCGCCTTCTCGGAGGGTCGATCGCGGAGCAGGACAATGACGGCCCACACCAGGTGAATGGCCATGAGCACGATCGCCAGGGCTCCGGTGACGATCATGATCTGGTCGAAGGTGGATGTTCCGGTCTCCGATGACTCGTCGGAGATCTTGCTCATCAGGAAGGTACCGGTGGCGTCGCAGACCAGGCCGAGCGCGAAGGCGCCGGCATGCCACCACTTCAGGGTCTTCTGGATGCGTTCCGACCACACGCCGATCGAATAGAAGACCAGGGCAAAGGTGATGACGATGATCGCGGTGGCCAGCATGTCCCGAGACTAGCCGGGGCCTGTTGCCGATCCGCGACGCCTCGCTGCCGCTGTCGCCGAAAGCTGAGACAAGGATCTGCGAGAACTCTCGACGAGACGCTGGTGGGGCCAAGCGTTGAGACAGGGGCGGGATGACCCCTGGGTATCAGGAACGGTCGATACCGAGGGTTGATGTGCTCCCGGGGGGCGCCGCGCGAGGCTCTGATGCATGACTTCACGACCGCCCCGGATGTGGGCGCCGACAACGGTTTACACGCTGGTCGTGTTTCTGGTCGGCGGCATCCTCGTCGCCACGCAGTCCGTGACCGGCCCCGATGCAGACCTGCTCGAGTTGGTGCAGTTCGCACCCGCGGTCGCGGCGGCGGTGGTCCTGCTGGCGTGGCGGGGCCGGTGGGTTGCACCGCTCGAGATGAGTCTGTGGCGGCCCGACACGGCTCTGGCGGCCACCGCCGCCGGATCGGTGCTCGTCGTCCTGGCCTTGCCCGCGGTGGTGTTGGTCGCGCTCGGCGGCAGCGTCAGCCTCTCCGCGGTGCACGCCGGGTCGGCGTCGATCGGACTGCTCGTCCTCGCGCAGTGTGTCGGCGCCTGCGGCGAAGAGATTGGATGGCGCGGTTTCCTGCAGCCCCATCTGCGCAGCAGGTACTCCGTACTGGTCACCGGCGTGCTGGTCGGGACCGTGTGGGGGGTGTGGCATGTGCAGATCTTCACGGTCGGGCTCGCGTATGCGGCCGCCTTCCTGATGGCGACGATTGCCATGTCGGTGCTGTTGGCGGTCCTCTTGGACCCGTTCCGCGGCGGGAACCTGCTTGTCGCCACCCTGTTCCATGCCGTCGTCAACCTGGGACTGCTGTCGTTCGGCGATGCCGGCGGCCGGGAGCCGCTGCTCTGGACGTCGATGGCGGTCGGCGCCGCGTGCTGCGCCGCCGTGATCGCGGCGGTCAGGACCTTCAGAGGTCGCTCAGGCTCGGCGAACGTGGACACGGCCGGAGCGGCCCCAATCCACATATGACCCAGCACGACCCGCCGTTGGTGAACCCCTCTCTCCTCTTCTGTCTCTACTCACATAGCATCGGCACCGCCTAGCCCTCGCACACCGAATCCAGCCCCGGAGGAGCCTCATGCGTCTGCGCGATACCCCAACCGTCGAGGTCTCCGAACGCCTGGACTGCAGTCCCGAGCACGCCTGGGCGCTGATCACCGACATCGAGCTGCCCACCCGCGCCGACGGCGAACTGCAGCGGGTGGAGTGGCTGGACGGGGCGACCGGGGTCGCCGTCGGCGCTCGATTCCGTGGGTACAACGCCAACCCGCAGGCGGGAGAGTGGCACACCGAGCCGGAGATCACCGAGGTCGAGGACGGTCGCCGCTGGGTGTGGCGTGTCGGCCCAGCGGAGGAGCCGCTGGCAGTCTGGGGCTTCGAGGTCGACTCCGACGGCGACGGCGCGGTCGTTCGACAGTGGGCAAAGGCGGGCACGGGGCGGTCACCGCTCTCCGACTTCATCGAGCAGTACCCGGACAAGGAGGGCACGATTCTCGCCCACCGGTTGGCCGTGTGGCGGGACGGCATGGCCGCCAACCTCGCGGTCCTCAAGCAGCTCGCCGGCTGACGCACCAGACCGTCGGCATACTTGTGTGATCAGGCGCCCTCGTCAGGCGTGATTGTCGGCCGGTCCACCACCCAGTTCATGCCGCTTGCGGGCCAGTCACCATGACCGCGCGTGCCCGTCGCACTGCCGGTCACCGCGCGGCGCTGGCACGGCGGGCACCGCGCCGTCGCTCCCGCTCGAGACTCCAGAGGTAGTGCTCGAAGTCGACCTCCATGGTGTGCCGTGGCGAGTTGTAGAACCGCCGCTTGGCGCGATCGTGCTCGGCCGTCATCTGCGACCGGATCTCGGCGTCGGGCGGCGGTAGGTACCGGCCGGCGAGGGTCTCGGCGATCCACGCGCCCTGCGCCTCGGCGAGCGGCATCACCGCGCCGAGCGGCTGCAGAAGCCCGACGAAGTACAGGCCGGGAAGATCCGGGTGCACAGTTCGCTTCCACAGCGGCAGGTCGTTCTCGGGGGCGGCGACGAGCTCCGAGTCGAAGAACGGAAAGCTCACCCGGTAGCCGGTGGCCCACACGATCAGGTCGGCCCGGGACCGGGTCCCGTCCTCGAAAACGACTGTGTCGCCGTCGAACCGGTCGATCTTCGGACGTGGGGTGATCGCACCGGCCTGCAGTCGCGCGCGGATCTGCTCGGACTGCACCGGGTGCGCTTGACCGGGCCGATGTGTCGGCCGCGGGAGCCCGTAGCGGGTCAGGTCACCGGCCGTGAGGGCGGTGACGCGGAGCCCGGCAGAGATCGCCCAGCCCGGCATCCAGCCCGGCATCACAAATCGGTCGGCGGGCTTGCCGAGCAGCATCTTGCGCATCACCCAGTGGCTGCGACGCACCGCCAGCGTGGTGCTGCGTGCGACCTTGGACGCCTCGACTGCAATGTCGAGACCCGAGTTCCCCATGCCCACGACCACCACGTCGCGGCCGGCCAGCTGGTCGGCGGTGCGGTAGTCGTGGGAGTGGATCTGCTCGCCGGTGAAGCTCCCCGGAGTGGGGTCCGGCCAGCGGGCGTCCCAGTGGTGCCCGTTCGCAACCAGCACGGCGTCGTAGCTCTCCACGCGCTCGCCGGCGGGGCCGGTCGTACGCACCGACCACGTGCCGTCCGGCGCCTGCTCGACCTGCTCGACGGTGGTGCCGAAGGTGATGGTGTGCCGGAACCCGAAATGCTCCACGTAGGACTCGAAGTAGGCCCGGACCTGGTCGTGCCGCGCGTAGGGCGGATAGTCGGCGGGCATCGGGAAGTCCGAGAACGCCATCCGCGGGCAGGACGTGTTGATCTCCAGCGTCTCGTAGCAGGCGGACACGCCGTTCGGGTTGTCGTATACCCAGTTGCCGCCGATCACGCTGCCCTGCTCGAAGCAGTCGAACGGGATGCCGGCGACGTGGAGCGCCTTCGCCGCGGCGATGCCCGACGACCCCGCACCGATGACGCACACGCGGGGCCGGGTCTCGACGTTCGGAGCCGGGGTGGTGGCGGCCGGGGCGCTGCGCCGGGGTTCGACAGATTTGGGCATGGCGGCCATGTTCGCACGAGATTCCGCGACCGATGCTGGGTAGGATGGGTTTTCGTGACGATACGGCGACCTCTGCTGCCCACCACCCGACGCACCCGGACACTGCTCCTCGCCGCGATCATCGCGATGCCGATGGCGTCCGGATTCTCAGCCCCGGCCCTCGCATCGGTTCCCGCGGCAGGTCCCACGGCACCGGCGGCTCCCGCCGCTCCGGAACGGCAATCCGTCAGCGAGCGCTATGCGGCCGCAGGCATCCACGCCGTCACATCGGTCGCGGTGCCCGGATACCAGGTGTTCCATCCCGCCGACATCGCCACCAGCCCCGAGCGCCATCCGGTGGTCACCTTCGGCAACGGAAGCCACGCGACGTACGAGCAGTACGAGGAGTTGCTACGCCACCTGGCCTCCTGGGGCTTCGTCGTCGTGGTCGCCGACAGCAGCGTCACCGGCGACGGGACCGAGATCCTGGCGGCAGCGCGGTACATCGTGGCGCAGAACGACAACCCGGAGAGCGTCTTTCACGATCGCATCGACGTCGCGAACGTCGCCGCCGTCGGACACTCGCAGGGCGCCGGGGGATCGATCAATGCCAGCACCGACTCCGACGGACTCATCACCTCCACCGCCGTGCTCGACCTGCCCGATCCCTGGTGGGCCACCCGGCCCGTCGACGTGGTCGACGTGACTCGACTGACAGGTCCGGTGTTCTACCTGACCGGGGCAGAGGATCCTGTCTCGACGGCCATACCGCAGGCCGCCTATCACGCCGTGAGCCCGGTGCCGGCGGCTCGCGGCCGCCTGCTGGGGGTGGGGCACAACTGGCCCACCGACGGAGGTGGATTCCGCGGGTACCTCACCGCGTGGCTGCGCTTCACCCTCACCGCCGACACCGACGCCGCACGCGCCTTCGTCGGTCCGGCACCGGAACTGCTGACCGACCCACGGTGGGACGGGACTGCGGTCAAGGGCTTGTGAATCGACGGTTCCGGGGCGCGGCGCCGATCGAGTCGTCGCCGTCCTTCACCATGACGTAGGTGAGCCGCCCGATGTGGCGGGCAGGACCATAGCCGTGTCTCCCTGCACCGCAACCTCTCTCAGGTCGAGCACGTGCTTGATGCAGGCCACGATCGCGACGTCCTCGCGGAGGAGACGGATGCCCTCGATGTCGACCGTGGTGGCCACGTCGGCCAGCGGTGGCGGTGGCGCGCAACCGGCCGGGGTGATCAGTAGGCGACGGTGAACCGGACCCGGCAGTGTGCCGGCCGTTCGGCCTCGTCGAGCAGTGCCATCGCGAGGTCCTCCGTGGAGATCACCGACTCGCCTGCGGGGCCGACCAGCAGGTCGTCCGCGCCCAACCGGGTACCGGCCGGTGCGCCTACCCGCCTCCAGGGCCCTCGTTGTTTCACTCCCACCGGATTGGGACTGGAAGACCGGACCGCCCGGAATCGGTGCGATCACGCTGACAGGGTCGGACGACGCCGCGCGGTGCTCACGCGTTCGGCGACCCACACCAGGAAGGTGGCGCCGGCCAACGCTCCGCCGAGGACGCTCACCCCGGACCATCCACCACGCACCCAGGCGACGGCGGTCATCGCCGAGCCGACGGCGCCGCCAACGAAGAACGCCGTCATGAACGCGGAGTTCAGCCGGTTGCGGATCTCGGGAGCCAGCGCATAGATGACGTTCTGGTTGCTGTTGAGCACGGACTGCTGCGCAACGGTCAACGCGATCGACCCGCCGAGCAGCCACGCGAGCGAAGTCCCACCGGCGCCGATGGCGATCCAGGACAGGGCCAGCAACGCCGTGCCCACCCCCGCCACCCAGTGCACGTATCCGCGGTCGGCGAGCCGGCCGGCCACCGGGGTGGCGATCGTCCCCGCGACACCGACCAGTCCGAAGAGTCCGATGACCGCCTCCGACCACCGGTAGTGGTCTCCGACCAGCAGGAAGGTCACCGCGGTCCAGAACACGTTGAACGAGGCGAGCGAGAGCGCGGCAATGCCTGCACGCCAACGAAGTACGGGTTCGGTCCGCAACAGGACCACGGTCGAGCGGAGCAAGGCGGGGTAGGACATCCCGGCGGGCGTGTGCAGTCGGGGCAGGACGCGCCACAGCAACACCGCCACGACGGCCAGCAGGATCGCGTTGACCCAGTAGACCGTCCGCCAGCCCCCGAACTCGGACAACACCCCCGAGATCGTCCGTGCCAGAAGGCCTCCGAGCAGCAGTCCGCTCATAACCGTCCCCACCACCCGGCCGCGATGCTCGGGCGACGCGAGGGCAACGGCGAATGTCACAAGCACCTGAGCCGACACCGAGGTCACGGCGGCGAGGGCGGTGCCCGCCAGGAGCACGGCGCCGTTGGGCGCGGTGGCCGACATCAGCAGGAACACCGCGGTGGCGCCGAACAACCCCACCGTCAGGCGGCGCCTCTCCAGGAGGTCTCCCAGCGGAAGCAGCAGGATCAGGCCCAGGGCGTAGCCGGCCTGGGCGGCGGTGACGACCAGCGCCGCCATCGACGGGCTGAGTTCGAGGTCCCGGCGGATCACGTCCAGCAGCGGTTGCGCGAAGTAGTTGCCCGCCACCACGAGCCCGGTCGAGACCGACATGAGCAGCAGCAGCCCCCGGCTCAGCCCTCCCCCGGCCTCCGGGGCATCCGCGGGGCCGCGCTGCCCGGTTCGCGTCATCGAGTTCGTCATGCACGCAAGCCTGGCCAAGATTGATCAATGAGTCCAACACATGTTTGTCACCGAAACGATCGTGATTCACGATAGATGGATGGAGCTGCAGCAGATGCGTTACGTAATCGCCGTCGCGGAGACGAAGAACTTCACCCGGGCCGCGGAGCGCTGCCTGGTGGTCCAGTCCGCCCTGAGTCACCAGATTGCCCGCCTGGAGCGCGAACTCGGTGCCAAGCTCTTCGACCGGACCAGCCGTAGGGTTCAACTCACACCCGCCGGCGAGGCATTTCTCCCCGCTGCCCGGCAGAGCGTGGAAGCCGCCGAGCGAGCCCGCGCGGAGGTCACAGCCGCCGCCGGCGAGATCCGGGGCCGGCTCGCGATCGGCGCGATCCCGACTGTCGGCGCGATCGACCTCGCCGCGTCGCTGAGGGACTTCCGTTCGCTCCACCCGCAGGTGCGGATCAGCCTGCGGATGGGCGCGAGCGGCGACCTGGTCGACCACGTCCGGCAGGGCGCCCTGGACGTCGCCTTCCTCGGTTTGGCGCCGGGCATCCAGCCGACGGGGGTGCGAAGGATCGAGCTTGCGCGTGGCGAATTGGTTGCGCTGGTGCCCGCAGGCCACCCGCTGGCCGAGGACCACGAGGTGGACCTACGCCGGCTGTCCGGCGAGACATTCGTCGATTTCCCGGCGGGATCCGGCGGCCGCGCGCAGTCCGACGAGGCCTTCGCGGCGGCCGGCGTTCGGCGCGAGGTCGCCTTCGAGGTGATGGCCGTGGACTTCTTCGCGCGCCTGATTCGGCAGGGCCTGTGCATCGGCCTGCTGCCCGCATCCGTGGTGTCGCAGTTCCCCGACCTGTGTGTCGTCGAGCTGCTCGACCCCCCGACGAGGGTCGAGCACCTGGTGTGGAGCCGGCGGCGGCCGGCGCCGGCGGCCGCGGCCTACCTGTCCGGGCTGGGAGTCGCGGAGGAGGACCTGCAGTCCGCACCCGGAAGCTGACCGCTGAGGAGACCGAGGCCGCCCACGCGAACAGCGGCCGCGCCGACTTCCGGACCGCCCGACCTCGGGCAAGTGGGCCCAGCGGCCGACCAAGCAGTCCACTCACTCCCAAGTGGATCTTGGCGCCGGAACCCACCCGAGGTTGACTCGACAAGTCCGCATGACGAGTCAAAGGAATCGACGATGGTGACAACGGCCGCGATGGCAGGAGTGGCACTCGTTGCTCTGACAATGGTCCTGACCCCGGGACCCAACATGATCTACCTCGCCTCTCGCAGCATCAGCCAGGGGCGGCGTGCGGGAATGTTGTCGCTCAGCGGGGTGGCCGTCGGCTTCCTCGCCTATCTGACTGCTGCCTCACTCGGACTCACCGCCGTGTTCTTCGCTGTCCCCGCACTGTTCGTCGTGATCAAGACTGCCGGCGCGGCCTACCTGGGCTATCTCGCCTGGCGCATGCTCAGACCAGGCGGAAGGTCCGCGTTCGAAGTCTCAAACCTGGAGCGCCACAGCAGTTTCCGACTCTTCGGAATGGGATTTGTCACCAACATCCTCAATCCGAAGATCGCCCTGATGTATGTCGCACTCATCCCACAGTTCGTCGATCCGTCACGCGGCCCCGTCTGGCAGCAGTCCCTCCTCCTGGGAACCATCCAGATCCTGGTCGCGGTGACCGTCAATGCCATGATCGTCCTGGCGTCGTCGTCCATCTCGTCGTTTCTCACACGGCGGCCGGTCTGGTTGAGCATCCAGAAGTGGCTCGCCGGGGGGATACTCGGAGTGTTCGCGGTGCGGATGGCGCTGGACTGAGTACCCCGGCCTGGTTGCCGCGGGCGCTACACGCTTACGCGGCAGAGGATCTCGCTGTGGACCAGGGCGAACCAACCGTCGTCGTCGGCGGACCAGGTTCGCCAGCCTCCCGAGAGGCGCGCGAGGTCATCCGGGGTGGCGAGTCCCAGTTCGACGGCCCGGTCGGCGTAGTTCGAGTGCAGGACCCGGTCGGCCCACGACCCGCCCCACCATTCCCTGTCGTCGTCGGACGAGAAGCACCACGTGCTCGCCGTTGCGACCACGTCGTCGAGGCCGGCGGCGTGCGCCCAGGCACGGAGGCGCCTGCCGGCGTCGGGCTCGCCGCCGTTCGCGCGGGCGATGTCCTTGTAGAGCGACAGCCACTGGTCGAGCTCGGGATTCTCGGGGTACCAGGTGAAGGTGGCGTAGTCGGCATCACGGGCCGCGACGATGCCGCCCGGCCGGCAGACGCGCGCCATTTCGCGCAGCGCCTGCACCGGGTCGCCGACGTGTTGCAGGACCTGATGGGCGTGGACGACGTCGAAGGTGTCGTCGGGGAAATCGAGCGCGTGGATGTCGGAGACGACCGCCTCCACGTTGGTGACGCCGCGCCGTGCGAATTCCTCCCGGGCGAGGTCGAGTGCGCCGTCGGTCTTTTCGACGGCGGTGACCTGCGCGACGAGTCCAGCGAGGTCGGCGGTGATTGTCCCGGGACCACATCCGACGTCGAGGAGGGCCATGTCCGGCCGCAGGCTCGACAGCAGGTACGCAGCGGAGTTCGCGGCCGTCCGCCATCGATGATTGCGCAGCACGGACTCGTCGTGACCGTGCGTGTAAACGGTTTCCTCGTTGCCCATGGTTCAAGCGTACGCGTTTGTTCACTTGATGGGATCATAATCCCGTAATGCGAGATTCTCAGTGCGCGCCATCGAGCCCGCCCGCGCAACGCAAGTCGCCGGCCCAATACCCTGCGTGACCGTAGAATGCTGGGACAGGCGGGAATTGCGAGCAACGGGGAGGCTGTCATGGGGTTCTATGGGGATCAGATCGTTCCACGACTGGTGAACAGCTCGTGTGGGATGTCATTGACCGAACCGTCACGGAAGCGGGTGTGCGCCGGACTGCACGGTCGCGTGATCGAGATCGGGTTCGGGTCCGGTCTCAATGTTCCGTTCTACCCGTCCACCGTCGATTCCGTCAGCGCCGTCGAACCCGCGGACCTGGCGTGGAAGCTGGCCGGCAGACGACTCGCGGCCTCCCCCGTCCCCGTCGAACGCTCCGGACTGGACGGCCAGTCACTTCCCTTCCCCGACAACACCTTCGACACCGCACTGTCGACCTGGACGATGTGCACCATCCCCGACGTGGACGCCGCCCTGCGCGAGGTGCGGCGGGTCCTGAAGCCGGGCGGCACCCTGCATTTCGTCGAACACGGTCGCGCCCCGCACGAGAAGGTCCGACGCTGGCAGCACCGCTTCGAACCGATCCAGAAGGCCCTTGCGGGCGGCTGCCACCTCACCCGCGAGATCCCCGCTCTCGTGCGAGCAGCCGGGTTCGAGATCCGCGACCTCGACACGTTCTACGAGAAGGGCGCCCCGAAGATCATGGGCGCCCTGTCGCTCGGGGTCACCGAGCCCCTCGTCGGTTGATCTCCGCGCCCCTGGGCCGGTCGCCGCTCGACAACCCTCAGGATGACTCTCCGTAGCGGGTGGCGATCGCGGCGGCGCGGTTGCACAGGGCAATCCCCGGCCAGATGGTCGAGCTCGAGGAAACCGCCTTCGGGTGATGCCATCTCGCCGCCTCCGGCAGGGCCGCCGGAGGCGGCGAGCAGCAGGCCACCCGACCCGGGGCCGGCGATCAACCCGCGCTCGGCCGGGCCGCCCCCGAGACCCTGGGGGGCGGTCCGGCGCCGGCGCGCTCTCAGGCTGCGATCAGGTCGTCGATCTGGTTGATCGCCGACGAGGCACCCTCGACCACACCCATGTCCAGCACCTGCTGCAACGCCTCGGCGGACTCGTAGGTGCTCACGTAGGTCGCGCGCGTGCCGCCGTCGTGCTCGGCGAAGGTGAAGACGTTCTTCGAGACCGGCATCGCGGGGTTCGGGTTGAAATCCTCGTCGGCGAAACCGTCGTCGAACGAGAAGCTCGTCGGCTCGTCGACCGCCGAGATCTCCCAGTAGCCGGCGAACTTGTCGCCGTCCGGGCCGGTCATGAAGTACGTGACGCGGCCACCCGGTGTGAGCGCGTGGTCGACCACGGTCGCCGGGTAGGTCGGCGGGCCCCACACCTTCTCCAACTGGCGCGGGTCGGCGTAGACCTGCCAGACGCGCTCCACTGGCGCGGCGAAGTCTGCGGTGATGGTCAGGGTCCGGTTGTCGAGGTCCTGCTGGACGTCGGTCACAGGCATGGTTCAGCCCTCCTTGGGCGAGTCGAACGCGATGAGTTCGTCGATACGTGCGATACGGCCGCGCCACACCTGCTCCAACTCGGTGAGCATGGCCGCCACCGACCGCAACGCCGTCACGTCGCCGCTGGCGAGATGCTCTCGACCGCTGCGTCGCTTGGTGATCAGGCCGGCCTTCTCCAACACGGCGACGTGCTTCTGCACCGCGGCGAAGCTCATCTCGTACTTCGCGGCGAGCGCGGAAACCGAGTGCTCCCCGGCCAGCACCCGACGCATGATGTCGCGCCGCGTCCGGTCGGCCAGCGCACGGAACAGGGCGTCCGCGCGGTCCTCGTCGTCTCCGTTCACACAACAAACCTACAACCAATTGGTTGTATGTTGTCAACCCCTGGCGCGGCGTTGACGCGGGCCGACGAGACCCGAGAGACCGGTCCAATCAGGCGTGCCGGACCTACGACCGGTGGACGGCGAGACCTCGCCGGGGCTCCGGAATCGAATCACCGGAAGTAGGACGCGTAGTCGCTGAAAGGAACCTGGCCGGTGGGGCTCGACCTGACGGCGTCGGCAACCGCCGAGGGAATGGGGGCCCAGTGGGCAGGCATTGCGGCCGCCAGGGAGGGCTTCAATATGTAGAGCAGGGCGAAGTTCACTGTCCACAGCGGCGGCGCCATCGACATGCCCACCTCCGAGCTCGCACCCCCCTTGGTGTTGGTCACCAGTTGAGCTGCGCCCGAAATCTGTTGCGCCGCGAAGCCGTAGACCGCCTGCACCGTGTACGCCGACCGGTAGAGCGCTGTCAGGGTCCGTGTCGCACCGTTGTCCCTCAGCCACGTGCCCACAAACCCGCCGGGGGCGATCAGGGAGTTCACCTGCCTCGTCGGCGCGTCCGCGTTGGCCGGACTCTCCAGCAGTCCCCCGGTGTTCACGTAGAGCCCGTAGCTGGCCAGAACCGACGGTGTGGGGTGGCCGTCGACGTCGGCGTAGAGGGGACGACCGGTCGTATTGGTGAGGATCCGGGCGCATGCATCGATCACCTCGCCGGCCTCGCGGCTGCCGCCCACTCCGCCGCCGGTGACGAGGTCGCGATACTGCTGCTCGGACAGGGCGTCGGCCCTGCTGAGCCCCACCTGGCCGGCAATCTCGTCCGCCGCCTGCTGTCCGAGTGGCTGGTTGAGCTGACCCGGGCCGGTCACCTGTGTCGGCGCCAGGTGCTCGTAGCCGGGCGCCCCGGAAAAGGGGATCGCGAACCCGGTGTCGACGTTCCCTGCGGCTGGTTCGGCGACGGCCGTCTGGGTAGCCGCCTGGGATAGGACGCACGCTCCAACCAGTGCCAGTACCGCGACGGTCCTGCGGCAGGACGTTGCCCCGCGTCGATGCCCCGGACCCGCGAATCCTCTGCCGCGCATACGTCAACCTCCCAGAACACCGTCGGGCGAGCCAACACAAGCTTGCGTCCCAGTCAACGGCCGTGGCTGACGTCGTGTCAAGACCCACGTCGACTCGCGCGGAGACGCTATGGAGCAGGCGATACCGGAACCGCCACAGCGGAAGTGGACGACGACCACCTCCCGTGGCGCTCCCGGTGGGGACTGCCCCGGTTCGGGTGAGCCGACCCTGCGCACGGGGCTTGCGCTGGAGCGCGCTCCAGCCGCTAGCGTGCCGCGAATGGCCGCCACCACCGCACTGATCGAGATCGACTTCCAGCACTGGATCGTCGCGCTGGCGCACGACCGCGAGGTCATCGGCCGGGCGGCGTCGGCCCGCGCCCGGTTTCGGACCGAGGGGGCGGTGGTTGTGTGCACCCGGTACGTGAGCACGGACCCGACCGATCCGATGCGGTCGGATCCGTCGGGCCACGGCGTGTCGTTTCATCCGGAGTTGGCGCCGGAGGAGGGCGATCTGGTGCTGACCAAGTACGAGCGCGACGTCTTCACCAACCCCGACCTGGACACGAACCTGCGCCTGCGCGGGATCACCGATGTCGTACTCACCGGCATCGCGACCGAGCACGGGGTTGCGCTCGCGGCGGGGTCGGCTCGCGCGCTCGGGTACCGCGTGTCCGTCGTCGCCGATGCCTGCGCGGGCACGACGGCCGGGTCCCATCGCCGGGCGCTGGCCGCACTGGCAAAGGAGGGGATCGCGGTAATCCGAGCCGACGCTTGCGCTGGAGTGCACTCCAGCACCTAGCGTCGGTACTCATGACGACGGCACTTGGCATCGCGGAGGTCTCCGAGGCCACCGGGCTGACCCGCGACACGCTTCGCTGGTACGAGCGTGAGGGTCTGATCCCGCGGGTCGAGCGCGGGAGCGACGGGCGCCGCCGATACGACGACGCCTCACTGCGGATGATCCAGCTGATCATTCGGCTCCGCCGCACCGGCATGCCGGTGGCGGAGATCCGGCGGTTCCTCGAACTCTACGAGGAGGGCGCGGCCAGCCACGGACGCCGGATGACGCTGCTGCTCGCGCATCGCGAACGAGTCCTCGCCCAACTCGACCAGCTGCACCAGGACCTCGGCGCGATCGACGACAAGGTCGAGCACTACCGCGGGCTGATCGACCGCGGCCTGGACTGCGGCGACGCGCCGATCACCGACCTCACCGTTCTCGAACGACAAGGAGATTCGCTATGAGTCAGGCATCGACGGTCGACCTCGGCCACGGGCTGGCGGTCAGCCGCATCGGCTTCGGCGGGATGGCGCTGAGCCACGTCTACGGGCCGACCGATCCTTCCGAGGCGCTGACCACCCTGCACCACGCGCTCGACATCGGCGTCACCTTCATCGACACCGCCGACGTGTACGGCCGCCCCCGCCCGGACGCGCTCGGGCCCGCGGGCACCAACGAGGAACTGATCTCCCAGGTGCTGCGCACTCGCCGCGACGAGGTTCAGCTCGCGACCAAGTTCGGAATCACCGGAAGAATCGGTGACCTGCCCGGGGACACGCCGACCCGCGGCGACCGCGACTACGTCCGGTCGGCGTGCGAGGCCTCGCTGCGGCGGCTCGGCACCGACGTCATCGACCTGTACTACATGCACCGGCGTGAGCTCGGCCGGCCGATCGAGGAGACCGTCGGCGCGATGGCCGAACTCGTCGAGGAGGGCAAGGTGCGGCACCTCGGGCTGTCCGAGGTGACCGGCGACGAGCTGCGTGCGGCCGCGGCGGTGCATCCGATCACCGCGGTGCAGAGCGAATGGAGCATCTGGTCGCGCGATGTCGAGCGTCAGGTGGTGCCCGCCGCGATCGAGGTCGGGGCGGGTTTCGTGCCCTACTCGCCGCTCGGTCGCGGATTCCTCACCGGCACGCTGACCAAGGACAGCGTGTCCGGTTCGATGCGCAAGGGACAGCCCCGATTCGACGAGAACTTCGAGGCGAACCAGGTCGTCGTGAACGTGGTGCGCGCGGTCGCCGACGAGGCGTCGTCCACGCCGGCGCAGGTGGCGCTGGCATGGCTGTTGGCACAGGGCGAGCGGCTCGGTGTGCCGGTCGCGCCGATCCCGGGGACCCGCCGGGCGGCGCGGGTCGACGAGAACGCGGGCGCGGTCCGGGTGGTGCTCGGCGACGACCAGATGTCGAGGCTCGACCGCGCGGCGGATCTGGTGACCGGCGATCGCAACCTGACCTTCAATGGACCGCGATGGATCTCGGCGGGGCGAGAGTGACGTCGACACCCGCTCGCGGCCTGCTCACACGTCCACCCACCGCGCACCCGCCGGGACGAGCTCGCCTGCGCCGGCCGTGATTTCGGCAACCGTGTCGGCCAGCCGGGCGGGGTCCCGGGTGGCGAGGGTGAGGGTGACGGCCGCCCCGTAGTCGGTGTCGACGACGGCGACTCCGCGACCGCGGAGTTCGGCCTCCACCCTGCCGGCGGTGTCGTGACCGACCTCGAGTGTCAGCAGCTCGAGGCGTTCGCGGCCGACCAGTGGCGCCGCGTCGACCACCGCCGCCACCGCCCCCGAGTACGCCCGCACGAGCCCACCGGCGCCGAGTTTGACACCACCGAAGTACCGCGTCACGACCACTGCGACGTCGACCAGGTCGCGGGTGCGCAGTACCTGCAGCATCGGCACCCCGGCGGTTCCGCCGGGTTCCCCGTCGTCCCCCGCACGTTCGGCCCGCTCCGAGGGCTCGTTTCCGGTGATGTAGGCCCAACAGTGATGCCGCGCATCGGGATACCGGCGTCGCTGCTCGTCGAGGAAGTCCTGCGCCTCGGCTGCTCGGTCGACACGCCGCAGCACCGCGATGAACCGGGAGTGTTTTACCTCGGTCTCGACCAGGATGTCGGTGCCTGCAGGCAGAGTGAAGGGCATGAGCCATCTTCCCCCGGGTGCATCCCTACGTGTGCACCCCACCGAAGCCGGACTCGATCACCGTCACTGAACACATCTCGAGGTGGCACCCGTCGACCCGGTGGGTTCATCTCGAACTTCGCAAGTCCGGCATAATCCCCGTCTAATCCACCCGAGAACCAGGAGCGCCCCAGGTGATCACAGAGCTGCAGACCGAATTCCACGGCCTTCCCGTCGTGGAGTTCCCCATCGACACTGCCACCGCCCCCACCATGYCCGACCAGGGCCCGGTCGCCTGGCGAATCTCCGTGCCCACGTACGAACCGCCCTTCGACTGGCCGGAGGCGTTCGCAAAGTTCCGTGCCGCGGTCGATCCGGCGAGCGTGCAGGCGATCGTTGTCGGCGGCTGGTCCGATCCGTACGACGAGGGCTCCGCTCCCGTGGTGGCGGCTCTCGCCGCGGCCGCCGGCGAACTGCCCGCATTGCGGTCCCTGTTCCTCGGGGACATGACCTCCGAGGACTGCGAGATCTCGTGGATCGTGCAGTCGGACGTCACCGCCCTGCTGACCGCGTTTCCGCGGCTGGAGCGCCTGGGGGTGCGCGGCGGCAACCAACTGGTGCTGAACCCTGTCCGGCACGAGAACCTGCGCAGCCTGGTGATCGAGACGGGCGGCCTGCCCGCCGACGTGGTCCGGGCCGTCGCCGCCTCGGATCTGCCCGCCCTGACCGCCCTCGAATTGTGGTTGGGCGACGAGAACTACGGTGCCGATTCGACCGTCGAGGATCTCGCCCCGATCCTCTCCGGGGAGAAGCTCCCCCGGTTGACGCGCCTGGCGCTGTCGAACAGTGAGTACCAGGACGAGATCGCGGCCGCCGTCGCGACGGCACCGATCGTTTCGCAGCTGCGCTTCCTGGACCTGTCCAAGGGCATCCTCCTCGACGCGGGCGCCGAGGCGTTGCTCGCGGGGCAGCCGCTCACCCACCTCGAGTCGCTCGACCTGCACCACAACTACCTGAGCGGCGGCATGCGGGAGCGTCTGCGGGCGGCACTCGAACCGTCCGGTGTGAAACTGAACCTCGACGCCGAGGACGCCGACGAGGACGAGTACGACGGAACCATCTACCGGTCGGTCGCGGTCAGCGAATGACCCCTCCCCGCCTGGCGGTAGTGGGCAATCCGGAGAACCGCCGCGTGACGATGCTGCTGGACGCCGCGGCCCGCTCCGGCATGCCCACCCCGCGGGTGGTGTCCTGGCGCGAGGTGCTCACCGAGCGCGGGGCACGGTTCGACCCCGACGAGTTGGTGCGCCTCGACTCGCCCGGCGAAGACGCCGAAGTGGACGCGCTGCTGCGCGGACCCGGAGATCCGACCCGCATCGCCGGCGGATCGCGGTGGTACGCATCGTTGCTCGCCGCGGTCGGAACGCTGCGCGGCGGGCGACGGCTGACCGATCCGGACGATCTGGCCGTGCTGTTCGACAAGCGACGGTGCCACGCGGCCCTCGCGGCCGGGGGTGTCCCGGTGCCGGCCTCCCCCACCTCGGGTGGCGATGCGCCGGTGCCGCGGGACTGGCCGGAGGTGCGCGAATTGGCCGCCGCCGCCGGGTTGCGGCGGTTCTTCGTCAAACCCGCGCACGGATCCTCCGCGGCCGGGGTGATCGCGGTGGAGACCGCCTCCGGTGGCCGGGTGCAGGCCCGCAGCAGCACGGAGATCGCGGTGGACGGTGTCTACAACTCCCTGCGCGTCCGCCGGCTCACGGGCGAGGCCGAGGTAGGAGACCTGGTCGACGCTCTCGCCGGCGAATGCCTGCACATCGAGGCGTGGTTGCCGAAGCCGTCGTGGCGGGGCGCCGCCGCGGACCTACGCATCGTGGTGGTCGCCGGCCGGGCGACCCACGCGGTGCTCCGCACCAGCGCCCACCCCATGACCAACCTGCACCTGGGCGGGCAACGCGGCGACCTGGAGATCGCGCGGGCAGGTTTCGACGCCGCGGGATACGGCTGGGAAAACGCGCTCGCCGTCGCGGAACGGGCCGCCGCACAGTTCCCGCGCACCCTGTGCGTCGGGGTGGACCTGCTGCCCGCGGCGAACTGGCGCGGCGCCGCGGTCGGTGAGGTGAACGCCTTCGGCGACCTGCTCCCGGGACTGAGCGGGCTCCCGGGCCGCGCCGACGGGCTCGACACCTATGCGGCGCAACTGGCCGCGGTCACGGGATGGGCCGATCATGCCGCGGCCTGACGGGGTGCCCGCCGCACCGCCGGAATCGACTGCGGCACAGCCGGACATGAACACCGTCGTCGGCACCGACGACATCCTGCTGGTCACGCTCGATACCCTGCGCTACGACGTGGCCTGCGAGCTCGCGGCCGCCGGGCGGATCCCGAACCTGGCGCGGCACCTGCCCGGCGGCCGATGGGAGGAACGCCACTCCCCCGGCAGCTTCACCTACGCCACGCACCAGGCGATGTTCGCCGGGTTCCTCCCCACCCCGGCCCGGCAGGGGCCGCACCCGCGGCTGTTCGCGGCCGAATTCGCCGGGAGCGAGTCCACTGCGAACGGGACCTTCGTGTTCGCGGAGTCGAATCTGGTCGCGGGCCTTTCCGCCGCCGGCTACCGCACGGTGTGCATCGGCGGTGTCGGCTTCTTCAACCGCCAAGGTGCGCTGGGTTCGGTGCTTCCCGATCTGTTCGACGAGGCGCACTGGTCTCCCGAACTCGGGGTGACCTCGCCGACCTCGTTCGAGGCACAGGTGGACCTGGCCGCACAGGCGGTGGCCCGGCTTCCCGCCGAGCGCCGCCTCTTCCTCTTCGTCAACGTTTCCGCACTGCACCAACCAAACTGGTTCTTCACCGACGGAGCCACCGCCGATCACGGGGACACCCGGGCGACGCACGCGGCGGCGCTGGAGTACGTGGATCGGCACATCGGGCGGCTGTTCGCGGCAATGTCGAGCCGGCGCCGGTGTCTCGCGATCGTGTGCTCCGACCACGGCACCACGTACGGCGAGGACGGGTACACCGGGCATCGGCTCGGCCATCCCGTGGTGTGGACGGTGCCCTACGCCCACTTCTTCCTCGAGGGACCACAATGACTGCGATCGACCTGCCCCTGCCGATGCCTCCGGGCGTGGCCCCGACGGGATACGTTCCGCCGTACCAGAACTACGTGTACGCGTATCCGCACAAGACGGCGTACCGGCCGCTGCACCCGCGTCCAACCCTGACCGAGCTGTGGGCGGACGAACCACAGGACGCACTGTCGCTGTACCTGCATGTGCCGTTCTGCGAGGTGCGCTGCGGCTTCTGCAACCTCTTCACCCGAGTCGGCGCACCGGGCGAGCTGACCACCCGATACCTCGACGCCCTCGAACGGCAGGCCGAGGCGGTGCGCGAGGCCCTGACACCGGCGGCCCGGTTCGCGACGGCGGCGTTCGGCGGCGGGACCCCCACCTACCTGACCGCGGCGGAACTGAACCGGCTGTGCGACATCGCCGAAAGCATGGGCGCCGACCTGCGGGCTGTCCCCCTGTCGGTGGAGGCGTCCCCGGCCACGGCCACCGCCGACCGGCTCGCTGTGCTGGCCGAGCGCGGCGTCACCCGGCTCAGCCTCGGGGTGCAGAGTTTCGACGACACCGAGGCCCGGGCGGCGGTCCGGCCGCAACGGCGCTCGGACGTCGAGGCCGCCCTGCAACGGATCCGCGACGCCGCGATCGCGGTCCTGAACATCGATCTGATCTACGGGATCGACGGCCAGACACCGGAATCCTGGATCGCCTCCCTCGACGCCGCGCTGACCTGGCGTCCCGAGGAGTTGTACCTGTACCCGCTGTACGTGCGGCCGCTGACGGGTCTGGCCCGCCGCGGTGCCGGGCCCGATCCGGCATGGGACGCCCACCGCCTGGACCTGTACCGCCGCGGACGCGATCACCTGATCGCGGCGGGCTACGTCCAGGAGTCGATGCGCATGTTCCGCCGCGCCGACGCACCCGATTTCGGTCCGAACGACTACGCCTGCCAGACCGACGGGATGATCGGACTCGGTTGTGGCGCAAGGTCGTACACCCGAGGGCTGCACTACTCCTTCGACTACGCGGTCGGCGCGACGGAGGTACGCGCCATCATCGACGACTTCGCGGCGGGCACGGTCGAGGACTTCCGCCGCGCCGTGGTGGGCCACGCGATGACCGAGGACGAGGCCCGACGCCGGCACCTGCTGCAGTCCGTGCTGCAGGCCACGGGAATGCCGTTGGCGGACTACCGTTCCCAGTTCGGCGTCGACCCGCACGAGCATTTCGGCACCGAGCTGGACCGGTGGACCGAACGCGGATGGCTTCGCTCCGACGGTGACCGGGTGCAGCTGACCGCACTGGGCCTGGCGTACTCCGACGCCCTCGGACCGGAGCTGTTCTCCCCGCAGGTGCGGGCCGCGATGGCCGAGTACGAAGGCCGCTGACGGTGCTGACCATCCTGTACCGGGGCCCGCTGGCGTCCTGCGACTACGACTGCCCGTACTGCCCCTTCGCCAAACGCCGGGACACCCCCGAACAGCTGCGCGCCGACCGGGCCGCCCTGGAACGGTTCTGCGCGTGGGTGGCGGACCAGGACCGGGAGCTGTCGATCCTGTTCACGCCGTGGGGTGAGGGGCTGGTTCGGTCCTGGTACCGGCGGGCCCTGGTGACGCTGTCGCGACTGCCCCAGGTCCGCAAGGTGGCGATCCAGACCAACCTCAGCTGCCGCACCGGCTGGCTCGCCGACGCCGACCGCGACGCGGTCGCGCTGTGGTGCACGTACCACCCGGGTCAGACGCCCCACGACCGGTTCCTGGCCAAGACCGCCGAGCTGACCGCGCTCGGTGTGCGCTTCAGCGTGGGTGTCGTCGGACTGCCGGAGCATCTCGAGGCGGCCCGGCGGCTGCGCGCCGAGCTGCCCGATTCGGTGTACCTGTGGGTCAATGCCGCCGAGGGCCACGAGTACACCGACGCCGGCGCCGCCGACTGGGTCGGGATCGACCCGCTCTTCGGGTTCAGCCGGCGTCCGCACCGGACGCGGGGGCGCGCGTGCCGCACGGGGGACTCGGTGGTGTCCGTCGACGGCGCCGGCACCGTCCGGCGCTGCCATTTCGTCCCCGAGGAACTGGGCAACCTGTACGACGGATCCTTCGAGCAGGCGTTGCGGCCGCGTCCCTGTCCGCTGGACGTGTGCGACTGCCACATCGGCTACGTGCACGCCGAGCAGCTTCCGATGTACGACGTCTTCGCCGGCGGTGTGCTGGAACGGATCCCGGCGGAGCCGGTGTGGCTGCCGCTTCCCGCGCGTCGATAGCTCAGAAACGATGAGCCATCCGACCGCCGG
Source organism: Rhodococcus sp. P4_F5 (assembly GCF_056401315.1). NCBI lineage: Bacteria > Bacillati > Actinomycetota > Actinomycetes > Mycobacteriales > Nocardiaceae > Rhodococcus > Rhodococcus sp. P4_F5. The sequence continues at coordinate 20,204 of NZ_JBFUJP010000082.1, forward strand.
GTTGCATCTCGATTAAATGCGTTGCGGCGGAAGAGACAACTCCGTACGTTCTGCCGCATGCATTGCCTCTACTTCATCCGCATCCGCCACAGCCGGGCTCTGGCCCGCTAGCGGACCGCCGGTCGCGCTGGCGCGCCCAGGGCCCTTCGAGACCTTCTTTCACTCGAGGACCCGGAAGGGCAGCAGCTGTGGCGTCACAGTCATTCGCACACGGAAACTATTCACACACGCAGACGAAGGCTCGCAGCAAGGGCGGTCACACGCCCAGAGACCGAGCCAGGCGCGAGCTCTCGCAGAACTTCCTGACCGACGGGCGCGCCGTCGACCAGGTGGTCGAGGCGGCAAGACCGGCCGGCCTCGTCCTGGAGCCCGGGTCCGGCAAGGGCGCGCTCACCGTCGCCCTGGCCGGAACCGGAGCCGATGTCGTCGGCTACGAGATCGACCCGCTACTGGCCGTCCAGCTCAAGGCCAGGACCGGGCTCGAGGTCGTCAGGGGCGACTTCACCGCCGCCCGGCCGCCGCGCGAGCCGTTCGCGGTGGTCGGCAACATCCCGTTCTCGATCACGTCGAAGATCGTCGACTGGTGCCTGCGGGCCCCGTCGCTGACATCGGCGACACTTGTCACGCAATTGGAGTACGCACGCAAACGGTCCGGCGACTTCGGCCGCTGGAGCCTGGTCACGGTCGAGAGCTGGCCGTGGTTCACCTGGGAGTTGCTCGGACGGATCGGCCGGGAGAGCTTCAGGCCGGTGCCGTCGGTCGACTCGGCGATACTGCGGATCGAGCGACGGTCCGAACCGCTGGTGGCCGAGGGCCTCGCCTACCAGGACATGGTGAAGTTGGGTTTCGCCGGCATCGGCGGGTCGTTGCACGCATCGTTGTCCACGCGATACGCCGGAGTGGACGACGCCTTCGCACAGGCGGGGATCGCCCACGACACGGTGGTGGCTTTCGTCCATCCAGACCAATGGATCACCCTGGCTGACCGGTTGCTCCGCTGACCGGGCACACCCGGGTGTCGAGCTCCATCGATGCCCGGGTGTGCACGCTTCGCTCGCATGGGTTGGGCTACGCGAACGGGCCGTTGCCGAGGACCTCACTCGACGGTTGTCCCGACAACGACCCGCTAGACCGGCACCGCTCCGCGCGTGGCGGTGCCGGCGACGCACTCAGCAGTCGAACACCGACCAGCAGATGTCGTTCCGCAACCGCTGGTCGTCAAGGACCAGCTCGCGAATTGCGTCCGGGAGCTGGTCGCGCTGCCACTGGCACTCGAGTCGTCCCGCGGCCTCGCCCTCGCCCTCCGGCGCGGCGGCGCGCGCGGCCTTGATC
>NZ_JBFUJP010000083.1:0-21118 GCF_056401315.1 Rhodococcus sp. P4_F5
GCGCGGTGCCGCCCTGGGTCGGGCCCTTGGACGTGGTGGTGGTGGCCGGCGACGACGCCGGTGACCCCCGGCTGCTCGCGGCGGCGGACGGCGCCCTGCGCCGCGGCGCCGAGGTGGTGCTGGCGGCGCCGGACGAGGGTCCGCTGCGGGCGGCGGGCGCCGGCCGGGCGATGCTGCTGCCGCCGCGGGTCCACGTGCCCGACCACTACGCCTTCCCCCGTTACCTCGCTGCCGGGTTGGCGGTGCTGACCGCGCTCGAGTCGGTGCGCGCGCGGGACCTCCTGCCCGACCTCGGTGAGCTCGCGGACCGGCTCGACGCCGAGGCCCTGCGGGGGCACCCGGAGAACGAGGTGTTCCACAACCCCGCCAAGTCGACGGCCGTGCGCATGCGTGGCCGTCGGGTGGTCCTGGCCGGGGACGGCCCGGCCACGACGGCCCTGGCTCGGCACTGCGCGGAACTGGTGCTGCGCGCCGCGGGCACGGTCGCCTCGGCGGCCGACCTCGGCGACGTGCTGGCCGCTCGCGCCCGCTTCGCCGGCGCCGATGCGGCGCGGCCGGCCGACTACGACCCGATCTTCCACGACGAGGAACTCGACGGCCCGCCGCCGGTGCGCCCGGTGCGGGTGTTCGCGCTGGCCACGTCCGGCACGCGCGCCGTCGCCGGACGGCGGATCGCCGCCCTCCCGRACGCCGAACTGGTGCTTGCCGCAGGGGAAGAGGAGACGATCGAGATGGGGGGCCGTGACATGGGGGACCGCGACATGGGAGGACGGGCAGCGGGACCGGCTCGGGGCGAGCGCACCGAGGTCGAGCAGCTCGCGGTGACCGCGGTGCGGCTGGGGATGGCCGCCGCCTACCTGCAGTTGATCGGCGGCAGCTAGTGCACCTGCTCTCCGGTGCGCTGCGCACCTATGCCTGGGGTTCGCGCACGGCGATCGCCGCCCTGTGCGGTCGGCCGGTGCCCTCGGACCATCCCGAGGCCGAACTCTGGCTCGGCTCGCACCCCGCGGACCCGGCGCGGCTGCTGACCGACGACGGGTCACGCTCGCTGCTCGACGCCATCGACGCCGACCCGGCGGGACAGCTGGGGGACCGGGCCCGCACCGGCTTCGGGGACCGGTTGCCGTTCCTGCTCAAGCTGCTCGCGGCAGAGGAACCGCTCTCGCTCCAGGCGCATCCGAGTGCGGAGCAGGCCAAGGAGGGTTTCCTGCGTGAGGAGGCCGACGGCATTGCCCTGGACTCGCCCGAACGCAACTACCGCGACGACAGCCACAAGCCGGAACTCGTGGTGGCGCTGACCAGGTTCGAGGCGCTGGCCGGGTTCCGGGATCCGCACCGCACCGTGGAACTGCTGCGGGCCCTCGACGTGCCGGAACTGGCGCACCACATCGAACTCCTTGCCGGGCAACCGGATTCGGCAGGCCTGCGCGCGTTGTTCACCACCTGGATCACGCTGCCGCAGCCGGCGCTGGGTGCGCTGCTGCCGCGGATCCTCGACGGCTGCGTCCGCTACCTGGCCGCCGCGCCCGGCGCCGAGCGTCCGTTCGCCAACGAGGTGCGCACCGTGCTCGGGCTGGGCGAGTCCTACCCGGGCGACGCGGGCGTGCTGGCGTCGCTGCTGCTCAACCGGGTCACCCTGGAGCCCGGCGAGGGCCTGTACCTCGACGCCGGGAACCTGCACGCGTACCTGCACGGCCTCGCCGTCGAGATGATGGCGAACTCGGACAACGTGCTGCGCGGCGGGTTGACCCCCAAGCACGTCGACGTCCCGGAACTGTTGCGGGTGTTGGACTTCGAGCCGTTGACCGGATCGTTCCTGCTGCCGGCGCCGGTGCCGGGGACCGGCATGCACGTCTACGACACGCCGGCGCCCGAGTTCTCGCTCGCCCGCGTCGACCTCGCCCGTGACGGCGTCGCGAATCCGGCCGCCGTGGAGTTCGACGCGTCGGGTCCCCGAATCCTGCTCTGCACCTCCGGGTCTGTCACAATTCGCGGTGGCGATGACACCCTCGTGCTCGACCAGGGCGATGCGGCGTGGATCGCTGCCTCGGACCCCGCGCTGACGGCATCGGCGTCCACCCCGGACGCCCAGCTGTTCAGCGCCTCGGTCGGGTGACGGTCGGGCCGTCGCGCCGTCGTCAGCGCCCGGATCGATTCTCGGACCGCAGAAGCCGGCCGGGGGAGGAGTACTGCAGTGTCAGCTAGTGGAGGCAAGAAGGCGATCGTCGCGGCGTTGACCGCGAATGCGGGGATCGCGGTCGCCAAGTTCGCCGGGTTCCTGATCACGGGATCGTCGTCGATGCTCGCGGAGTCCGTGCACTCGGTCGCCGACACCTCGAACCAGGGCCTGCTGCTGCTGGGGCAGAGCCGGGCCAACCGCGCGGCCACCAAGCTGCACCCGTTCGGGTACGGGCGCAACCGCTACTTCTACTCGTTCGTGGTGGCGCTGGTGCTGTTCACCCTCGGGTCGATGTTCGCGCTGTACGAGGGCATCCACAAGATCCAGCACCCCGAGGACCTGTCCTCGCCCATGGTCGCCGTGGTGATCCTGCTGATCGCGATCGGGCTGGAGACCTACAGCTTCCTGACCGCGGTCAAGGAGTCGCGCCCGCTCAAGGGGAAGGCCGGCTGGTGGCGCTTCATCCGGACCTCGCGCAGTCCGGAGCTTCCGGTGGTGCTGCTCGAGGACACCGGCGCGCTCGTCGGTCTGGTCCTGGCGCTCGGCGGCGTCGGCCTGTCGATGCTCACCGGCAATCCCGTCTTCGACGGCATCGGCACGCTCTGCATCGGCGTCCTGCTCGGCGTCATCGCGGTCATCCTCATCATCGAGATGAAGAGCCTGCTGATCGGCGAGGGCGCCACCGAGGACGAGGAGGAGCGGATCCTCGCCGCCCTGGTCGACGGGTCGAAGATCGACCGCGTCATCCACTGCAAGACCCAGTACCTCGGCCCGGAGGAGTTGCTGGTCGCCGCCAAGGTCGCGGTGGCACCGGGATCCGACATCGAGACGATCGCGGCCGCGATCGACGAGGCGGAGGCCAGGGTCCGCGCGGCGGTGCCGATGGCCCGGGTGATCTACCTCGAGCCCGACCTGTACCGCACGGCCCCCGCGTAACCGGGCCCGTACCCACTTACCGGACGCGCGAGGCGTCCACACAATCCTGTTCGAGCGGGCCCCGGGGTCATAGGCTCAGCTGGATCCCTCTCGAGGAGGCAAAGATGGCAGTGCACGAGAAGCCGGAGTCTGGGCGACAGTCCGGGATCTTCCGCACCAAGTCGGTCGAGCAGTCGATCGCGGACACGGACGAGCCGGACAGCAAACTCCGCAAGGACCTCACCGCCTGGGACCTGACGGTGTTCGGCGTCGCCGTCGTCGTCGGCGCGGGCATCTTCACGCTGACCGCGCGGACCGCGGGCAACGTGGCCGGGCCGTCGGTGTCGCTGGCCTTCGTGCTGGCGGCGATCGCCTGCGGGCTGGCCGCCCTCTGCTATGCCGAGTTCGCCTCCACCGTGCCGGTGGCCGGCAGCGCGTACACCTTCTCCTACGCCACCTTCGGCGAGTTCGTGGCCTGGATCATCGGGTGGGACCTGATCCTCGAGTTCGCGCTCGCGGCCTCGGTGGTGGCCAAGGGCTGGTCGCTGTACCTGGGCAATGTGCTCGGCGCAGAAGGGTCGACGGTGGTCTCGATCGGGCCGGTGGACATGGACTGGGGCTCGATCCTGCTGATCGCGGTCCTGACCGTCATCCTCGTGACCGGCACCAAGCTGTCCTCGCGGGTGTCCGCGGTGATCACCGGCATCAAGGTCGGCGTGGTGCTGCTGGTGATCGTCGTCGGCGCCTTCTACATCAACAAGGACAACTACTCGCCGTACATCCCGCCGTCGCAGCCGGGCAGCACCGGGGAGGGCATCCACCAGTCGCTGTTCTCGTTCCTCACCGGGGCCGGCGGCAGCACCTACGGCTGGTACGGCCTGCTCGCCGCCGCCAGCCTGGTGTTCTTCGCGTTCATCGGATTCGACGTCGTGGCCACCACGGCGGAGGAGACCAAGAACCCGCAGAAGGCGCTGCCGCGAGGCATCATCGCCTCGCTCCTGATCGTGACCGTCCTGTACGTGGCGGTGACGCTGGTGCTCACCGGCATGGTCAAGTACACCGACCTCGCGGGAGAGAACTCCACGCTGGCGACGGCCTTCGAGTTCCACGGCATCACCTGGGCGCAGTGGGTGATCAACCTGGGTGCGCTGGCCGGCCTGACCACAGTGGTGATGGTGATGCTGCTGGGCCAGACCCGCGTGCTGTTCGCGATGTCGCGGGACGGGCTGATGCCGCGCCAGCTGGCACACACCGGCCGCCATGGCACCCCGGTGCGCATCACGATCATCGTCGGCGTCGTCTCCGCGCTGCTGGCCGGCTTCTTCCCGATGGGCACCCTCGAGGAGATGGTCAACATCGGCACCCTGTTCGCCTTCGTGCTGGTGTGCCTCGGCGTGATCGTCCTGCGTCGTACCCGGCCGGACCTGCCGCGCGGCTTCCGGGTCCCGCTGGTCCCGCTGGTGCCGATCCTCGCGGTGCTGGCCTGCCTGTGGCTGATGCTCAACCTGTCGGTCGAGACCTGGATCCGGTTCGTCGTCTGGATGGCGATCGGTGTCGTCATCTACTTCGCCTACGGGCACCGTCACTCGATGGTCGGCCGGCGGAACCGGGCGGAACCGGGGGTCGAGGCGAAGGCGCTCGGCCACCTGGGTGGGCCCGAGGGCCCGGGCGGGGTGGGCCTCTGACCGCCGGCCACCCGCCCGTTTACAAATTCAGGTATTTGTATAGACCGCAGACAAAAGACGGCGTACTGTCAACTCTCGGGTGACCTGGCTCACTGATGTGGGCCGGCCCTCGAGAGGAGGCGGTCATGGCAATGCGAGTCGACCCGGAGGCGCAGGTACCCGCCGCGCAGTGGCGAGACAAGAAGCGGCACCTCTGGCTGCTCGGGCTGGTCCCGCCGACGGCGGTGTTCCTCGCGGCCGGGCTGGTCTGGGGATTCAACGAGTTGGGCTGGTCCGCGGTCTCGCCGGTGTGGTGGTGGATCGGGCCGATCCTCGTCTACGGGCTGCTGCCGGTGCTCGACGTCTTCTTCGGGCCGGACGGGCAGAACCCGCCCGAGGAGGTGATGGAGCGGCTCGAGAACGACAAGTACTACCGGTACTGCACGTACGTCTACATCCCGTTCCAGCTCGCGAGCCTGGTGTTCGCCTGCTACCTGTGGACCGCGGACAACCTGAGCTGGCTCGGTGTCGACGGCGGGCTGGGACTCGCGTCGAAGATCGGGCTGGCGCTGAGCATCGGCGTCATGGGCGGCATCGGCATCAACACCGCGCACGAACTGGGGCACAAGAAGGACGAGCTCGAGCGCTGGCTCTCGAAGATCACCCTGGCCCAGACGTTCTACGGGCACTTCTACATCGAGCACAACCGCGGCCACCACGTCCGGGTGTCCACCCCGGAGGACCCCGCCAGCGCGCGCTTCGGCGAGTCCTTCTGGACCTTTCTGCCGCGCAGCGTCTGGGGCAGCCTGAGGTCCTCGTGGGAACTCGAGAAGGCCCGGATGCAGCGGCTCGGGAAGAGCGTGTGGAGCATCCACAACGACGTGCTCAACGCCTGGCTGATGTCGGTGGTCCTGTACGCGGCGCTGGTGGCCGGCTTCGGCTGGGAGGTGCTGCCGTTCCTGGTGATCCAGGCGGTGTACGGGTTCTCGCTGCTCGAGACCGTGAACTACCTGGAGCACTACGGCCTGCTCCGGCGCAAGACCGCGAGCGGACGCTACGAGCGCTGYGCCCCGGCGCACAGCTGGAACTCCGACCACATCTGCACGAACATCTTCCTGTACCACCTGCAGCGGCACAGTGACCACCACGCCAACCCGACCCGGCGCTACCAGACGCTGCGGAGCATGGACGGCGCGCCGAACCTTCCCAGCGGCTACGCCAGCATGATCACCCTCGCGTACTTCCCGCCGGTCTGGCGCAAGGTCATGGACCACCGCGTCCTCGACCACTACGACGGCGACATCACTCGGGTGAACGTGCAGCCGGCCAAGCGTGAGCGCATCTACGCCCGGTTCGGGGTGGCGTGATCATGGCTGCCTACCGGTGCCCGGTCTGTGAGTACGTCTACGACGAGTCGAAAGGTGCTCCGCGCGAGGGCTTCCCGGCCGGAACCGGGTGGGACTCGGTCCCCGACGACTGGTGCTGCCCGGACTGCGGAGTGCGGGAGAAGATCGATTTCGAGAGGACTGCGTGATGAGGCTGTACCGCTGTGTCCAGTGTGGATTCGAGTACGACGAGGAGCTGGGGTGGCCCGACGACGGCATCGCCCCGGGCACCCGGTGGGACGACATCCCGGACGACTGGAGCTGCCCGGACTGCGGCGCCGCGAAGGCCGACTTCGACATGGTCGAGGTCGCTCGGTCATGACCTCGGTCGCGGTCGCCGGGACCGGGATCGCCGACCTGCGCGAACCGGCCGCCGCTGCCGGTGTGCACGGTGACGCCGTGCACGTTTGACGCCGCGCACGCACAATGCCACTCTCGCCACCATGGCTCCGTCGAACCGACTCCCGTACCAGCAGGCCACCCGCACCCTCCTGCGGGAGTCGGTTCTGGACGCGATGCGGGACCTGCTGTCGGTGAAGGACTGGTCCGAGGTGACCATGACCGATGTCGCGGCGGGCGCGCAGGTCAGCAGGCAGACCGTCTACAACGAGTTCAAGTCCCGGCAGGGGCTCGCGCAGGCCTATGCCCTGCGGCTCGCGGACCGCTTCGTCGGCGCCGTCGAGGACGCGATCTATGCCAACGTGGGCCGGCCGCACGCGGCCCTGGTCGAGGGCTTCACCATGTTCTTCCGGCAGAGCGCCTCCGATCCGCTGGTGCAGTCCCTGCTGACCGGGGATGCGAAGCCCGACCTGCTCCGGCTGATCACCACCGACAGTGGGCCCCTGCTCGAGCACGCCTCGGCGAGGCTCGCCGAGACGCTGGAACGCAGCTGGGTCCAGGCCCCGCCTGCCGAGGCCGGAATTCTCAGCCGGGGCATCGTCCGCCTGGCGATCAGCTACATCTCGATGCCGCCCGACTCGGACCGGGACGTGGCCGAGGACCTGTCGCGGACCTTCGTGCCGTTCATCGAGGCGATCATCGGCGCGCACGCGTAGCTGCCCGGTCGCGGGGTCCCTGCGCCCGGTGCGACCCGACTAGGCTGACCACTCGTGCTGCGTGTCCGCCCTCTCGGTCCCGTCACCTCGGCGCTGAGAACGGCGCGCACCCTGCCTCCGGCGGTGCGCCTGATCCTGGCGTCGATGGTGCTGTTCAACATCGGCTTCTACCTCGTGGTGCCGTTCCTCGCGGTGCACCTGGCCGACGACCTGCACCTGGCGGGGTGGGCCATCGGCCTGGTCCTGGGCCTGCGCACCTTCAGCCAGCAGGGCATGTTCTTCCTCGGCGGCAGCCTCGCCGACCGGTTCGGGGTTCGCCCGATGGTGTTGCTGGGCATCGCGATTCGGGTGGTGGGCTTCGTGGTGCTGGGGGTGGCGTCGAGCCTGGCCACGATGATCGTCGGCGTGGTCCTGGTCGGGCTGGCGGCGGCGCTGTTCTCACCCGCGGTGGAGGCCGCGAACGCGGCCTACGGGCGCGGGCTCGAGGAGTCGGGGGTGATCCGCCGCACCGAGCTGTTCGGTATCGAGCAGATGTGCAGCCGGTTCGGCACCGTGATCGGCCCGGCGCTCGGTGCGTTGCTGCTGGGGGTGCCCTTCGCGTGGACGACGATCGCGGCGGCCGTCCTCTTCGCCGGCCTCGGCGTGATGTTCGCGCTCTGGTTGCCCGCGGACGCGTCCACCTCGCACCGGCCGGCCGGCGCCCACGGTCCGGACGGCCTGCGGGTGGTCTGGCGGACGGTCCTGCACAATCGCCGGTTCATGGTCTTCGTCGCGCTGTGCGGCGTCCAGCTGGTGGCCTACAACCAGCTGTACCTGATGCTGCCCGAACAGCTCGAACGGGTCACCGGCTCGCAGGCCGCGCTCGGCTGGTTCTTCGTCGCGTCGGCGGTGCTGGTGATCGTCGGTCAGTCGCCGACGGTGGCGCTGGCACACCGCCTGGGCCACCGCACGGCGATCGTCGCCGGGATGGGGGTCATCGCCGCGTCGTTCCTGTTCCTGATCGTCACCGGAGCCCTGGCGCCCGACTCGGTGGCCGCCGGGCTGGCCGGTGTGGGCCTGTGGGTGGCCGCCCTGCATCTCGGCCAGATGCTGATGGTGCCGCCGATGCGCGACACCATCGGCGTGCTGGCCGGCGAGCGGCACCTCGGCGCCCACTTCGGCATGCTGAGCACCCTCGGGGGGCTGATGACCCTGGTCGGCTCCCTCGCGGTCGGGCAGATCTACGACCTGGTCGACGCCGGCACGGTAGCGCCGTCCACGCCGTGGTGGACCCTCGCCGTGGTGGTCGCCGCCGCCGCGGCCGGGATCTGGGCCGCGGCGGCGCGTGCGGCCGTCAGGCCCCGACCGGCGTCCGGCTGATCTTCTCCAGCATCGCCTTCACCGAGAACGGGATGGTCAGCGGGTTCGGCATGGAGACGGCGTCGCTGACCACCGGGTCCAGGCCCACCATCGCGCCGGAGCGGACCACCTGCAGGCCCGTGAACGTGGGCAGTGCGTCGAGCCGCGCGGCGGCCGCGTCGTAGTTGTCGACCACCAGCAGGTCCGCCTCGAGCAGGCCCAGGTTCTCCGCGGAGATCTCGGCGTAGAGCGCATCGCCGAAGCGGTCGCGCAGCTGCGCCGGGACGCCGAATCCGAGTTCGGTGAGCAACTGGCCGCGCGCGGACGTGGGGCTGTAGGCCCGGAACTTGTCGCCGTCGAGGTACCGGACCAGGATCGCCGACTTGCCCGCGAACTCCGGGTGCTCGCTGCGGGCGCGGGCGAAGGTGTCCTCGACCATGCGGACCTGCTCCGCGGCCTTGGCCGGACGACCCACGGCGTCGCCGATCCGGGTGGTCACCTGCTGCCACGGCAGCATCCAGTCGGTCTGGTCGGCGGCATGCAGCACGGTCGGCGCCATCGCGCTGAGCTGGCCGTAGACGTTCGCGTCGATGGCGTTGTTCACGGCGACGATCAGGTCCGGGTTCGACGCCGCGACCTTCTCCACGTCGAATCCGGCCGTCGCATTGGCCAGGGCGGGCGGCGTCGCGCCGGCCAGTGCGGGCTTCGCCCACTCGCCGATGCCGGTGTCGACGGATCCCTTCCATGCGGGCACCAGGACCGGAGTCACACCGAGGGCGAGCAGGACGTCCGCGTCGCCGATGCCCACCGCGGCGACCCGCTGCGGCACCGCCTCGACCGAGGTCGATCCGCGCACGTGGTCGATCGTCACCGGGAGCGCGCCCGCCTCGGCGGCGGCCCCGGCCCCCGCATCGGACGTGCCCTCCGCCGAGGTCGAGGAGCAGCCGACCGCCATCACGGCCGCCGCGACCAGACCCATCGACAGAACCGTCCGCCGCCTCAATGCCGACACCATGCCGCACCACCCTTCGTTTGTTTGGTTACCCTCACCTTAGATTTTGGGTGGGGATGCCGGCGGGGCGGGGGTCCGTACACGGACGGCTGGTCTTCGGACGGGGTCCGAACCCGATAGCCTGGGCCGAGACAAATCCAAACAGGAGAGGCAGATGACGACCAGCGTGTCTGAGAACAACCTCGTGGCGGACAGCCGCAACGGAATCGACTTCAAGGTGGCGGACCTCTCGCTCGCCGAGTTCGGCCGCAAGGAGATCCGGCTCGCCGAGCACGAGATGCCGGGCCTGATGACCCTGCGCCGCGAGTACGCGGAGGTGCAGCCGCTCAAGGGTGCGCGCGTGTCGGGCTCGCTGCACATGACCATCCAGACTGCGGTGCTGATCGAGACGCTCGTCGCCCTCGGCGCCGAGGTCCGCTGGGCGTCGTGCAACATCTTCTCCACCCAGGACCACGCCGCCGCGGCCGTCGTCGTCGGCCCGCACGGCACCCCGGAGGAGCCCAAGGGCGTCCCCGTCTTCGCCTGGAAGGGCGAGACGCTGGAGGAGTACTGGTGGGCGGCCGAGAAGATGCTCACCTGGCCGGGTGAGCCCGCGAACATGATCCTCGACGACGGCGGTGACGCCACCATGCTGGTGCTGCGCGGCGCGCAGTTCGAGAAGGCCGGCGTCGTGCCGCCCACCGACGAGGATCACGACTCGGACGAGTACAAGGTGTTCCTGGCGCTGCTCCGTGCCTCGCTGGCCGCCGACGCGACCAAGTGGACCGCCGTCGCGGAGTCCGTCCAGGGCGTCACCGAGGAGACCACCACCGGCGTGCTGCGCCTGTACCAGTTCGCCGCCGCAGGCGAGCTGGTCTTCCCGGCGATCAACGTCAACGACTCGGTCACCAAGAGCAAGTTCGACAACAAGTACGGCACCCGCCACTCGCTGCTCGACGGCATCAACCGCGGCACCGACGTGCTGATCGGCGGCAAGGCCGCGCTGGTCTGCGGCTACGGCGACGTCGGCAAGGGCTGCGCCGAGGCGCTCAAGGGCCAGGGCGCCCGCGTCACGGTCACCGAGGCGGACCCGATCAACGCGCTGCAGGCGCTGATGGACGGCTTCGACGTCAAGACCGTCGAGGAGTTCATCAGCCAGGCCGACATCGTGATCACGTCCACCGGCAACAAGGACATCATCACGTTCGAGCACATGAAGCAGATGAAGCACCAGGCGATCCTGGGCAACATCGGCCACTTCGACAACGAGATCGACATGGCCGGCCTCGAGCGCGCCGCCGACGTCACGCGGATCAACATCAAGCCGCAGGTCGACGAGTTCACCTTCGCCGACGGCCACAGCATCATCGTGCTGTCCGAGGGCCGGTTGCTGAACCTGGGCAACGCCACCGGGCACCCGTCCTTCGTGATGTCCAACTCGTTCGCGAACCAGACCATCGCGCAGATCGAGCTGTGGACCAAGCCGGAGGAGTACGACAACGAGGTCTACCGGCTGCCCAAGCACCTGGACGAGAAGGTCGCGCGGATCCACGTCGAGGCGCTCGGCGGCTCGATCACCAGGCTGACCAAGGAGCAGGCCGAGTACATCGGCGTCGACGTCGAGGGCCCGTACAAGCCGGAGCACTACCGGTACTGAGGCACCCGCGCTTCGAAGCACCGAACGCGTGATCCGGTCGTGGCCGGCCCCGGACTCCGGGGCCGGCCACGGTCGTCCGCGCAGCTAAGCTGGATCATCGTGGGAACACTGATCGCACTCGAGGGCCTCGACGGGGCCGGCAAGCGGACGCTGTCGAACGCCGTCGTCGCGTCCTGGCGCGCGAACGGACTGTCCGTGGCCACCCTGGCCTTCCCCCGGTACGGGGTCTCCGTGCACGCGGACCTCGGCGCCGAGGCGCTGCACGGTTCCCACGGCGACACCGCCGAGTCCGTCAACGCGATGGCCCTGCTGTGGGCGCTGGACCGCCGGGATGCGGCGGGGGAACTGCGGGAACTGGTCGCCGGGCACGACGTCGTGCTGCTCGACCGTTACGTGGCCTCGAACGCCGCCTACACCGCGGCCCGCAGCCACCAGGGCGCCGCCGGGCCGGCCGTGCAGTGGATCGAGGACCTCGAGTTCGGCCGCTTCGACCTGCCGCGCCCGGACCGCCAGGTGCTGCTGCGGGTGCCGGTCGAGCTCGCCGCGCAGCGGGCCCGCGACCGGGCCGGCGAGGAGGCCGACCGGCAGCGCGACGCCTACGAGCGTGACGGCGGGCTGCAGGCCCGCACCGGCGACGTCTACGACGGGCTCGCCGCGCGCGGCTGGATCTCGCCGTGGACCGTGGTCGGGCCCGACGTGGATCCGGCCCAACTCGCCGCCGACGTAACCAATCAGCGTCGGTTGCCGTCGGAAGTGACACGATAGAGACCATGAAGCCACGCATTCTTGTCGTCGACGACGACACGGCCCTGGCCGAGATGCTCACCATCGTGCTCCGCGGCGAGGGGTTCGAGCCCTTCGTCGTCGGTGACGGCACGCAGGCGCTGTCCGCCGTCCGGGAGATCCGGCCGGACCTGGTTCTGCTCGACCTGATGCTGCCCGGGATGAACGGCATCGACGTGTGCCGGGTGCTGCGCGCGGACTCCGGCGTGCCGATCGTCATGCTCACCGCCAAGACGGACACCGTCGACGTGGTGCTGGGCCTCGAGTCCGGTGCGGACGACTACGTGATGAAGCCGTTCAAGCCGAAGGAGCTGGTGGCCCGGGTGCGGGCGCGGCTGCGTCGCACCGAGGAGGAGCCGGCCGAGCTGCTCGCCATCGCCGACGTGGTCATCGACGTGCCCGCGCACAAGGTGACCCGCGAGGGCGCCCTCATTGCGCTGACGCCGCTGGAGTTCGACCTGCTGGTCGCGTTGGCCCGCAAGCCCCGCCAGGTGTTCACCCGCGAGGTGCTGCTCGAGCAGGTGTGGGGATACCGGCACGCCGCGGACACCCGGCTGGTCAACGTGCACGTGCAGCGCCTGCGCGCCAAGGTCGAGACTGATCCGGAGAATCCCGAAGTGGTGCTCACGGTCAGGGGGGTCGGCTACAAGGCCGGACCGCCGTGATCGGACGCACTCGCGCGCGGCGCCGGATCGGTGGCACATTCGGTCCGGTGCTGCGTCGTTTTCGTGGGTGGAGCCGTTCGCTCGCACACCTGTGGCGTCGTTCGCTGCAGCTGCGGGTGGTCGTGTCGACACTGACGCTCTCGCTGGTGGTGATCACGATCCTCGGTGTCGTGCTGACCAGCCAGATCACCGACCGGCTCCTCGAGGCGAAGATCAGTGCCGCGACGGAGGAGATGGACCGGGCCCGTAACACCGTGCAGAACCAGCTCGCCGGATCCGACGACAGCAGCTCGCTGGCCGCACGGCTCGACGCCGCGGCCGCCGCCCTGACCAGTCGAACCGACACCGGCCCGGCGACGGGGGCGGCGGGCACCTTCAACCCGGTGCTGATCGTGCCCGGCATCCCGCCGCTCGAGGGGGTCTCCAGCGGGCCCGAGGACCAGATCCCGGCGAACCTGCGCGAGTTCGTCAAGAACGGTCAGGTCAGCTACCAGTTCGCCACGGTCTCCGACTCGGACGGCTACCGCGGTCCCGCGCTGATCATCGGCAGCCCCACCGCGTCGGACGTCTCCACGCTCGAGCTGTACCTGGTGTTCCCGCTGGCCAGCGAGGACAAGAGCCTGTCGTTGATGCGCAGCACCCTGCTCGTCGGCGGGGTCGTGCTGCTGGTGCTGCTGGCCGCGATCTCGATGATCGTTGCCCGGCAGGTGGTGCTTCCGATCCGGTCCGCGTCCCGGATCGCCGAGCGGTTCGCCGACGGCAAGCTCCGCGAACGGATGCCGGTCCGCGGCGAGGACGACATGGCCCGGCTGGCGATGTCCTTCAACGACATGGCCGAGAGCCTGTCCAAGCAGATCGCCCAGCTCGAGGAGTTCGGCAACCTGCAGAAACGGTTCACCTCCGACGTCAGCCACGAGCTGCGCACCCCGCTGACCACGGTCCGGATGGCCGCCGAGCTGATCCACGACGGCAGCGCCGACCTGGACCCGGCGATGCGCCGGTCCTCGGAGCTGCTGGTCGCCGAGCTGGACCGGTTCGAGTCACTGCTCAACGACCTGCTCGAGATCAGCCGGCACGACGCCGGCGTGGCGGAGCTGGCGGCCGAGAAGCTGGACCTGCGGATGAGCGCCCGCGCAGCGGTCGCCACGATCCGCCATCTGGCCCGGGAGTCCGGGACCGAACTGATCCTCGACCTGCCCGACGAGCCCGTACTGGCCTCGGCGGACCCACGCCGGGTCGAACGGATCCTGCGGAACCTGCTCGCGAACGCCATCGACCACGGGGAGGGCAAACCGGTGCTGCTGCGCCTGCGCGCCGACGAAGACGCGGCCGCATTCATCGTTCGGGACAAGGGCATCGGCCTGCGACCCGGTGAGGAGAAGCTGGTGTTCAACCGGTTCTGGCGGTCCGACCCGTCTCGGGTGCGCCGCTCCGGAGGCACCGGACTCGGCCTGGCGATCAGCGTCGAGGACGCGCGGCTGCACGACGGTCGGCTCGAGGCGTGGGGCGAGCCGGGGGAGGGTGCCTGCTTCCGCTTCACCCTGCCGCTGGTGCGCGGGCACAAGATCACCAGCAGTCCGCTGCCGCTGCGGCCGCCGAGCGTCAAGCACGTCCAGGGCCGCCCGCTGCCCGGCGCGGAACGCCCGCACAGCGGGCACGCCGAACCCTCCGGTGAGGCCCTCGATCCCGACCAGGCCTCCAGCGTGCCGGTCCTGCGGGAGCGGCGGCCGTGACGGGCGAGCGCCGGCGCGGTCGCGGGCGGATCTCGCTGACGGCTGCGTTGCTGGCCGTCGCCGTCGTGGTCGGCGGTTGCGCGAGCCTGCCGGAGTCGTCGTCGCCGCAGGCGATCGGCACCATCACCCGTGAGCCGGTGGTCGTCAGCGTGCCGGTGCCGACGCCGGGCCGGGAACCGGACCTGCTGCTGCGGGACTTCTTCTCAGCCAGCACCGACCCGGCGGACAAGCACCTGGCGGCTCGCCAGTTCCTCACCCCGGCGGCGTCCGACCGCTGGGACGACACCGCCAGCACCACCGTCGTGGACAAGGTGGACGTGCTGCCGGAGTCCCGCGCCGACGACCAGGCCACCTACACGATCCGGGCCAACCGGGTCGGCCAGTTGGACGACGGCGGGCAGTACCAGGCGGTGGAGGGAAACTTCGAGGCGAAGGTGCGCCTGAGCAAGGTCAACGGCGAGTGGCGGATCGACGACCTGCCGCCTGGGGTGATCATGGACCGCCCGCAGTTCCTCAAGACCTACCAGCGCAAGGCGCTGTACTTCCTGGACCCGTCGGGCACCACCGTGGTGCCGGACCTCCGGTGGATCTCCGCGACCCAGGAACAGATGCCGGGACGACTGATCGAGCTGCTGATCGCCGGACCCAAGCCCGCGCTCTCCGACGCGGTGCAGAACATGGCGGGCAAGGTGTCGGTGCTGGCTCCGATCACCAAGGCGGACGGCCGCAGCGCCGGGGTCGGGGTCGGCTTCGGCGGCCTGCACATCGACTTCACCGGCGCGTCCGCGCTCGACCAGAACGCCCGCGACCTGCTCGCCGCCCAGGTGGTGTGGACCCTCGCGGCGGCCGAGATCTCCGGACCGTACGTGCTGACGGGTGACGGCGCCCCTCTCGACGAGCGGTACGCGAACGGCTGGACCACCGCCGACGTGTCCTCGACGAACCCGATGGCGACCGCGAGCACGACCGTGGGCCTGCACGGGCTGGTCGACGGCGCGCTGGTGGCCGTCAACGACACCGGGGTGAGCACGATGCCCGGCTACTTCGGCACCGCAACCACGCTGGAGTCGATCGCGCTCTCACGGGACGGCCGGTTGGCGGCCGCGGTGGCCGACACCGGCAGGCCCGAGCCGGAGCCCAGGAGCGCGCTGATGGTGGGGCCCGTCGAGGGCTTCGCGACGCCGGCCCTCGAGGCGGGCTCGATGACGCGGCCGACGTGGTCGCGCACCGAGCCGGCGGTGTGGACCGTCGTCGACGGCACCTCGGTGGTGCGGGTGGTCCGCGACCCCCAGGGCGGTCAGCTGGTGGTACTGCCGGTGGACACCGCGGACCTCGCCCCGTTGGGCGCCACGATCACCGAACTGCGGCTGTCCCGGGACGGCGTCCGGGCGGCGCTGATCGTCGACGGCAAGGTGTACGTCGCGACGGTGGTCCCGAGGCCGGGCGGCGGTTACGCGCTGACCGCGCCCCGGCCCGTCGCGATCGGACTGGGCAGCCCCGCCCTGTCCCTGGACTGGAGCAGCGGCGAGGCGATCGTGGTGGCCCGAGCGGCCTCGGACATCCCGGTGGTGTCCGTGGCGGTCGACGGGTCCCGGATGGACGCCCTGCCGAGCCGGAACCTCTCGGCGCCGGTGAGCTCCGTCGACGCGTCGGTGACCACGGTGTTCGTGGCGGACGCGCGCGCGGTGTTCCAGCTGAACAACAACGACCCGGCCGGCGACCGCTACTGGCGTGAGGTGCCCGGGTTGACCGGGGTCAAGGCGATCCCGATCCTGCCGGGCTAGGGCATGTCTCCCAGTCCCCGTTTCGCCGGGTGCACCCGAGCGGGGTCAGGAGACGCGCCCTAGGTTGTCGGTGGGCGGGCGCACACTGCGGGCGTGCGTGCGCTGCTGGACCTGGTCCTGCCCCGTGAGTGCGGCGGCTGTGGGGCCGTCGGGACGCTCTGGTGTGAGCGGTGCCGGGTCGCGTTGGCGGCCGGGCCGGTACGGCTGTCCCCGAGGGTCGACCCGGGGGTGCCCGCCTGGGCGGTCGGCAGCTACGTCGGGGCCCGCCGGGCGGCGGTGATCGCGGCGAAGGAGCGTGGCCGACGTGACCTCGCGGTCCCGCTGGGGCAGGCATTGGCGACGGCGGTGCGTCGGCTGCGCGAACTCGGCGAGATCGACCCCGCGGAGTTGGCCGCGCTGACCCTGGTGCCCGCGCCCAGCCGGCCGCGGGCGGCCCGTGTGCGCGGTGGGGATCCGGTCGCGGCCGCGGTCGGCGCGGCGGCGTCGGCGCTGCGGCCGGAACCGGTCCGAGTGGCGGAGTTTCTGAAATATGCACGGGGAGTTCGTGATTCGGTTGGGCTGTCGGCTCGGGCGCGGGTGGAGAACCTGTCGGGACGAATCCTGGTGGCGCCGGCGCCGCGGACCGGGCGGGGGGACTGCGTGGTGTTGGTCGACGACGTGCTGACCACCGGCGCGACGGCCGCGGAGTCCGTCCGGGCCCTCGCGACGCGGCGGGTTCGGGTGGCCGCGGTGCTGGTGATTGCGGCCGCTTGAGTGAAACGCGACGTTAATGCTGGCACTCCCGCCGAACTCGTACTAGCGTCGCCAACACAACCGACGAACTGGTGGAGGTGATACCGCAAATCCTGGCGTCGGGCGGTTCCCCTCCCGGCGTAGCTCATCCGCCGACAGTCATCATCTGTGGCTCGGCCGTATCTTGGAGGTACGCGTGACGACCCCTTCAACAGCCTCTGTGTTCATCGAAGACGCTGCAGAGACCACCGGGCAACCCGAAGGCCCGCTAGCCGAAATCGTCGTGAAGGGCCGCAACGTCGAGGTCCCCGACCATTTCCGCGTCTACGTCTCGGAGAAGCTGGCACGACTCGAACGCTTCGACCCGACGATCTACCACTTCGACGTCGAACTCCAACACGAACGGAACCGCAGGCAGGCCAAGAACTGCCAGCGAGTGGAGATCACCGCCCGGGGCAAGGGCCCGGTCGCTCGGGCCGAGGCCTCCGCGGACAGTTTCTACGCCGCCTTCGAGAGCGTCACCGCCAAGCTCGAGAGCAGGCTTCGCCGGACCAAGGACCGCCGACGCGTCCACTACGGCGACAAGACGCCCGTCTCGGTCGCGGAGGCGACCGCGGAGCTCGCCGCCGACGACTCGCTGGCCATCTCGCCCGACATCTCCCTCGAGTCGGAGGAGTATCCGCCGGGCCCGGGGCAGATCGTGCGGACCAAGATCCACTCGGCGGCCCCGATGTCCGTCGACGACGCGCTCTACGAGATGGAACTGGTCGGACACGACTTCTTCCTGTTCCACGACAAGGAAACCGACCGTCCGTCCGTCGTGTACCGCAGGCACGCGTTCGACTACGGGCTGATCCGGCTCGCCTGACACACCCTGCTTGACACACGCTCACACGGTCGTTCTGCTCCACGGATCGTGAGAGCGCCTACCATGGGATCCGGTCGGGGGATAACTCCCTCGGCCGGATCCTCTCTGTGACCGGAACTACTGTGTAGTCAGTTGCTCCGTTTGCGGAGTCGAGACCTGCCCGCCGAGATTGAGGACGTTCAAGCCCGTGCCGTCGCTGTCACTGTCGAAGCTGCTCCGTGTTGGTGAAGGTCGCATGGTCAAGCGGCTCAAGCACATCGCTGAGCACGTAACCAGCCTCTCGCCCGAAGTCGAGGCGATGACCGACCTCGAGCTCCGCGCCAAGACCGCGGAGTTCAAGGAGCGGTACGCGTCGGGTGAGTCCCTCGACGACCTGCTGCCCGAGGCCTTCGCGGTGGCCCGCGAGGCGTCCTGGCGGGTGCTCTCGCAGCGGCACTTCGACGTCCAGGTGATGGGCGGCGCCGCCCTGCACCTCGGGAACGTCGCCGAGATGAAGACCGGTGAGGGCAAGACCCTGACCTGTGTGCTGCCGGCCTACCTGAACGCGATCTCCGGCGACGGCGTGCACGTGGTCACGGTCAACGACTACCTGGCCAAGCGTGACTCCGAGTGGATGGGCCGCGTGCACCGGTTCCTCGGTCTCGAGACCAGCGTGATCCTGTCCGGGATGACGCCGGCCGAGCGTCGCGTCGCGTACGCGTGCGACATCACCTACGGCACGAACAACGAGTTCGGCTTCGACTACCTGCGCGACAACATGACGCACTCGCTCGACGACCTGGTGCAGCGCGGCCACAACTTCGCCATCGTCGACGAGGTCGACTCGATCCTCATCGACGAGGCGCGTACCCCGCTGATCATCTCGGGACCGGCCGACGCGTCCAGCAAGTGGTACGGCGAGTTCGCCCGGATCGCGCCGCTGCTCAAGCGTGACGTCCACTACGAGGTCGACATCAAGAAGCGCACCGTCGGCGTGCACGAGGCGGGCGTCGAACTCGTCGAGGACCAGCTCGGCATCGACAACCTGTACGAGGCCGCGAACTCGCCCTTGGTCAGCTACCTGAACAACGCGATCAAGGCGAAGGAGCTCTACACCAAGGACAAGGACTACATCGTCCGCGACGGCGAGGTCATCATCGTCGACGAGTTCACCGGCCGCATCCTGGTCGGCCGCCGCTACAACGAGGGCATGCACCAGGCGATCGAGGCCAAGGAGAAGGTCGAGATCAAGGCCGAGAACCAGACCCTCGCCACGATCACCCTGCAGAACTACTTCCGCCTCTACGAAAAGCTCTCGGGCATGACCGGTACCGCCGAGACCGAGGCCGCCGAGCTGCACCAGACCTACGGCCTGGGCGTCATCCCGATCCCGACGAACCGGCCGATGGTCCGCGTCGACCAGGGTGACCTGATCTACAAGACCGAGGAGGCGAAGTTCGCGGCGGTCGTCGACGACGTCGTCGAGCGCCACGGCAAGGGCCAGCCCGTCCTGATCGGCACCACCAGCGTCGAGCGCTCGGAGTACCTGTCCAAGCAGTTCACCAAGCGCGGCGTCGTGCACAGCGTGCTCAACGCCAAGTTCCACGAGCAGGAGGCCACCATCGTGGCCGAGGCCGGCCGCACCGGCGCGGTCACCGTGGCCACCAACATGGCCGGCCGTGGCACCGACGTCGTGCTCGGCGGCAACCCCGACATCCTCGCCGACCTGCACCTGCGCAAGCAGGGGCTGGACCCGGTCGAGACCCCGGACGAGTACGAGGTAGCCTGGGAGCCGGCCCTCGACGAGGTGCAGCGGCAGGTCAAGGCGGACGCGGAGACCGTGCGCTCCGCGGGTGGGCTGTACGTGCTCGGCACCGAGCGGCACGAGTCCCGGCGCATCGACAACCAGCTGCGCGGCCGCTCCGGCCGTCAGGGCGACCCGGGCGAGTCCCGCTTCTACCTCTCGCTCGGCGACGAGTTGATGCGCCGCTTCAACGGCGCCGCGCTGGAGTCGATCATGACCCGGCTCAACCTGCCCGACGACGTGCCGATCGAGGCCAAGATGGTCTCGAAGGCCATCAAGAGCGCGCAGACCCAGGTCGAGCAGCAGAACTTCGAGATCCGCAAGAACGTCCTCAAGTACGACGAGGTGATGAACAAGCAGCGCACCGTCATCTACGAGGAGCGTCGCCAGATCCTCGAGGGCAAGAACATGGAGGGCCAGGTCGAGAGCATGATCACCGACGTGGTGACTGCCTACGTCGACGGCGCCACCGCCGAGGGCTACGTGGAGGACTGGGACCTCGACCAGCTGTGGACGGCGCTCAAGACGCTGTACCCGGTCGGCATCGACTACAAGGACCTCGCCGGTGAGACCGAGATCGGGGAGCGGGGCGACCTGACCCGCGACGAGCTGCGCGAGGCGCTGCTCGCCGACGTGCGGTCCGCGTACGCCGCCCGCGAGCAGCAGATCGACGCGATCGCCGGCGAGAACGGCATGCGTGAGCTCGAGCGCCGGGTGCTGCTCTCCGTGCTGGACCGCAAGTGGCGCGAGCACCTCTACGAGATGGACTACCTCAAGGAGGGCATCGGCCTGCGCGCGATGGCGCAGCGGGACCCGCTGGTCGAGTACCAGCGCGAGGGCTACGACATGTTCTCGGCGATGCTCGAGGGCCTCAAGGAGGAGTCGGTCGGCTTCCTGTTCAACCTGCAGGTCGAGGCGGCCCCGGCGCCCGAGCAGTCGGGTTGGACCAATGCGGCCGCCGCGGCCCGCAACGCGAGCGCGCCGGCCCCGCTGCCCACCCAGGTGGACGCGCAGGAGTCGGCCCGGTCGGCAGCGCCCGCGGCCCTGCGTGCCAAGGGCCTCGACGCAGCCGAGGAGACCCGGCTGACGTTCTCCGGACCCGACGAGGGCGGCAAGGCGGAGGTCCGCAACGCCGCGCCCGAGGCCGACGGCAGCCGCCGCGAGCGTCGTCAGGCAAAGCGCCGCAAGTAGCTCAACCGACCTGTAGCGACGTCACACACCAGCCGCCCCGCGCCTGCGGGGCGGCTGGTGTGCGTTCGACGCGGCCGGCGATTGCGAAGACCCGGCCGCCGCGGGCGTAGGTGCCGAACACCTCGGCGACGTCCGGGCCGTTCGGGCGCAGGTGCACCCGCTGCAGTTGCGCGCCACCGAGCCGGTTCGCCGGCGGCGCGGCGTGGGTCAGTGCGGCGACCAGGTCCACCACCGCCGGGGACAGCACGGCGCGAAGCTGGGGCGGCTGGCGGCGTCGGTCGAGGACCTCGAGCACCAGCCGCAGGGCCGTCTCGGCGAACCGGTGCGCTGCCGGGTCCGCGCCGGGCGGTGGTGTTCGCCGGGCCGGCGAACGTCCGGTGTGGGAGGCGGTGTGC
>NZ_JBFUJP010000084.1:0-20855 GCF_056401315.1 Rhodococcus sp. P4_F5
GATATGTGGTGCGGGCATTACGGTGGGGCACGAGAACCTCCGGTGGGAAGTGGGCCTTCGACAAGCCACACCTCAACCGGAGGTTCTCTTCACATCAAGCCGACACGCCTGTTACCAACGTCCTGGCCGGGTACACCTAGGGCGTGTCTTCTAATTCTTGGGCCGGTTGCGGGGATGCTTGATGGGTGTTGCGTTCTGTTCTGAACGATTCTTAGTGGGCCCTCATCGAGCCGGTGCTGCCCTCCTCGGCGGGCCGGGCTGGGCGGCCGTTCCGTGATGATCGCCGCGTGGTCGAGGACATCATCTACCGGTATCGGTGCGGCCTTCCGTGGCGGGATGTTCCGTCCGAGTTCGGTCCGTGGCAGACGCTCTGGAAAGGCACCGCCGATACAGCGGTGAGGGTGTCTGGGATGAGATCCTCGCAATCCTGCTCACCGATGCTGATGAACGCGGTCTGGTGGATTGGTCGGTGTCGATTGACTCCATCATCAATCGTGCCCATCAGCACACCACGAATCTGCCTCAGGACACAGGGGGATCCACCGAATTACACGATCTGCGCGATGAGCCGGCGGATCATTCGATTGGCCCGTCACGGGGTGGATTGAGCACGAAGATCCACGCCCTCGTCGACGGTCACGGGCGACCATTGGTGTTGCTGACCAGCCCGGGACAGGCAGGCGATTCGCCGATGTTCCCGCACTTGATGAACCATCTGCGGATCGCACGTCCCAGGGTGGGGCGCCCTCGCACGTCCCAGGGTGGGGCGCCCTCGCACGAGGCCCGATCGGGTTCGCGCGGACAAGGCCTACTCGTCCCGCGCCATCCGCGCGAGCGCGGCATCGAGGCGGTGATCCCGCAGCCCTCTGACCAGATCGGACACGGGATCCGCCGCGGCAGCAAAGGTGGCCGACTGCCAGGCTTCCACCGCGACGACTACAAGAACCGCAACGTCGTCGAACGCGACTTCGCGACCTTCAAGCAATGGCGAGGCCTCGCCACCCGCTACGACAAGCTCGCCATCACCTACCGCGGCGGTGCCGTCCTCCGAGCCCTCACTAGCCGGTCAAAGGCATTAGGAGATACACCCCAGTTCCCACCGATCATGCGCCGCCTCGAGAGCGGGTCACTGCCGGCGACGTATGGCGCGCCAGATGCCAGCGGTGGCGCTCGTCAAGCCCACGGTCACCATGATCCAGCCGGCCACGGCCAGCGCCAGGTCACGCGAGTCCGCCCGCGTCACCCACAGCAGCGCGGCTCCGCCTACAGTGACCAGCAGTCCGGCGCCGATCCAGACAGTGGGACCGCGCGTGGGCTGATGCTCGTAATCCATGATGACCGCAGACTAACCGGACCCGAAGATCCTCCACCTAGCCCCCGCCCCAATCGGCGCCGAAACACAGGAGTATCTGCCGCACGAGCGGCGAAATCGTCTCCGCTGGCCACCAATCCAGGAGATCTCCTGCGTTCTACGCGACGGGGCGGCGGCTGCATACGGCACGACATCCGCGACCCGCGTACGTAACTGCACAGTTATCGCGCTGTTGCGGCGTGTCGAGGGCGTGCCGCTCGGTTCGGCACACTTACCCTGACCTGCCGCGGCGGCGCAGTCCTCGGCGCGATCACCATCTGGACCAGAGCATTAGGAGACGCGCCCTAAGGGGCTCATCGGATGAGCGGAACCGTGATCATTCTGACCGGCCCGCCGGGAGCGGGGAAGAGCACCGTCGCGGCCGCGCTCGCACGGAGCTTCGAGCGGGGCGTGCACCTGCATACCGATGACTTCTGGCATTACATTGTCGCCGGGGCGATCCCGCCGTACGAGCCAGCATCCGCTACACAGAACCAGACCGTCATGGACGTCATCGCCGGAGCTGCTTTCACGTACGCGGCAGGCGGATTCACGGCGGTACTCGACGGTATCGTCGGGCCGTGGATGCTCGATCACTTCCGCAGCCACACAACGGATATCGCCCTCCACTACGTCGTACTCCGGCCCGACCGCAGCACCACTCTCGCGCGCGCTCAGGCTCGCACGGCGCCCGATGCGCTCGTCGACGAGCACCCGATTGCCGCGATGTGGGCGCAGTTCGCGTCCCTGGGTGAGTACGAGCCGTACGTACTCGACACGTCGAGCGACGATGCGCGCCGCACAATCGAACGCGTCACCGACGCCCTTGCTTCCAGTAGGTTTCGCATTCGCCTCTAGGCGGCTCGACTATCGCCCGTGCCTACCAACATGCGGCGGGTGCCTGCAAAAAGGGGAACTGCAGGTCGAGCCGCCGGCTGGTGTCCTGCTTTCACTGGCCTTCGGTGTCGAATGCTTGGGCCACGGCGAGGCTGTCCTCGTAGATATGGTGCTGGGTGACCAAGCCGTCTTCGAAGGTGAGGTGCATAGCGAACCGCGCGCGATACGCACGTCCGGTGGACCGAGCGGTCTGGCGAATCTCGCCGACCACGACCGCGTCGTTTCTGTCGATGAGGATGCGCTCAACCTCAGTCGCCACCTGTTCCGGCACGTGGTGCTCGGCAAGTTCGCGATAGTGGGCGGCCGCGTCGGCCCGGGTGGACCGATGACGGATCCAGGGCGTGGCAGTACGACCGTGCTCGGCCTTCGGCCAGTTCAGCTTCCAATCGCCGCGCTCGGCGTACAACTCGGCGATGCGCTCGGGGTCGCCCTCACCGATCCTGCGCAGTAACTCCTCAACCGCGGTCGTGGCTATGCACATGATTGCCCCCTCAGGGTGGTCCGCGTCCTGCTCATGCGGCGAGATCACCAACCTAGCCCGCGCAGTCCGGGCGAGACGATTACCTCCGTAGCGTCCGGGAGCGCGACCTTCACCGGCGCCCGGTGGGGACCTCCTCGTCTACGGCAACGCCGACCCGACCGGCTACCTGATCGAACTCGAACCTCGTCGACGACCTCGACTACCGCCCCGCTGCTGCTCCCTCGGCGTAGCGACCGCGAAAAGTCACTTCGCCTTCGCGTGTCGAAGCCCGTCACTCGGCAACGAGGTAGCCGTGAAAGACGGGCTACCGACGAGAGGACCACGCCATGACGACCATCGATCACACAACGACTGCCAGGTATTCCGATGCTGGCCGGACCACCACGACGCGGCGCCTGCTGACGTGCGGAGTAGCCGCCGGCCCGATCTACCTCGCGGTGGCAGCCGCGCGGGTGGTGACCCGCGACGGGTTCGACCTGACCCGCCACCCGCTCAGCCTGCTGAGCCTGGGCCCCGGCGGATGGATACAGATCGCCAACTTCGTCGTCAGCGGCGTGCTGTTCGTCGCGGGCGCCGTCGGAATGAGGCGGGCGATGACCGCCGGCATCGGCCGGACGTGGGTCCCGAGGCTGATCGGCTTCTTCGGGTTCAGTTCGGTGTGGGCCGGGGTGTTCGTGGCCGACCCGATGGACGGCTTCCCCACTACTGCGGGGACGTCCGACCCGACGGTGCACGGCATTCTCCACAGCATCGCACCGGTGTTCGCGTTCCTCGCGCTGATCGCCGCGTGCATCGTGCTGGCACGACGGTACTTTCGCGCGGGCCGGCGCGCGTGGGGCGTGTACAGCGCGGTCGTGGGCGTCGCACTGCTMGCCCCCGACCTGCTGATGGGTCGCGACGGATTTTCCCTCGCCCTCGCGGCGGCCGCGGTCGTGGGCTGGACCTGGGTCTCGGCGGTGGCCGCAGACCTGCTGCGCACCACCAGCGGCCAACTCTCCTGAAATTCCTCGACGAGCTTTCCGAAGATCAAATCGAAAGGACAGAATGATGAGCCAGCAAGAGATCACCCAGCAGGTACCGGCTCCGTCCGCGGAGCTCGAGCGCCTCGACCGGCTCGTGGGCACATGGAGCGTCACGGGAGGAGCCGAGGGAACCGTCACCTACGCCTGGATGGAGGGCCGCTACTTCCTGATCCAGCAGGTCGAGCTCGAGCAGTTCGGCGAGTCGATCACGGGCACGGAGTTCATCGGGAACCTCCGCCCCTTCCGCGAGGAACCGGGCGTGGACGTCGTGTCCCGGTTCTATGACAGTCAGGGCAACACGCTGGACTACGTCTACGAGCTCGACGGCGACACCTTGACGATTTGGGGCGGAGCGAAGGGTTCGCCCGCATACTTTCGAGGGACCTTCGATGAGGACGACGCCGTCCTCGACGGCGAATAGGTCTATCCGGGAGGCGGCGGTTACCCGTCGACGATGACCAGGACAGCGCAGTGATACCGATCGAGCGAGGAGATCCGATGAAGTACATGCTGTTGGCGTACACGAATCAGGCGGACTGGGACGCGGTGGACGTGACGAGCCCGGAGTTCCGGGCCATGTGCGAGTTCTACGAGAATCTCGAGCGCGAGCTCACCGACTCCGGTGAACTTGTCATGACACAGGGACTCGCGGATCCGTCCCTGACCAAGACCGTGCGCAAGGTGGACGGGATGCCGATCGCCTCGGACGGTCCGTACGCCGAGGCCAAGGAGGTGCTGGCCAGCTTCTCCATCATCGAGTGCGCGACGCACGATCGCGCACTCGCGATCACCGCCCGCATCGTCGACGCGGTCGGCGACACCGTCGAACTGCGACCGGTGATGGAAGGCGACCCCGCCGCGGTCTGAAAGACCATGGACGATGTCACCTTCGGGCACCTGCTGCGCGATCTCGCGCCGCAGGTGCTCGGCGCGTTGGTGCGACGCTACGGCCACTTCGACGTAGCCGAGGACGCCGTGCAGGAGGCGCTGCTCGCGGCGGCGCTGCAATGGCCGCACGAGGGCGTGCCCGCCGATCCCCGACCCTGGCTGATCCGGGTCGCGTCGAGGCGCATGATCGATCTGCTTCGCAGCGACCAGGCCCGCAGGCGACGCGAGGACAGCTCGGCCACGCGAACGCCGGAGGACGAACTGCACGCGCCACCGGCCGACGTCGGCCCGTCGACCGACGAGGACGACTCGTTGACACTGCTGATCATGTGCTGCCACCCCGCGTTGAGCGGCGCATCACAGGTCGCCCTCACCCTGCGCGCGGTGGGCGGGCTGACCACCGCCGAGATCGCCAGGGCCCTGCTCACACCGGAATCGACGGTCGGCCAACGCATCAGCCGTGCCAAGGCCCAGATCAAGCGTTCCGGCATCGCCTTCGCGCTGCCACCGGGACACGAGAGGGCCGAGCGGCTCGACGCCGTCCTACACGTGCTGTACCTGATCTTCAACGAGGGGTACACCAGTTCCTCGGGTCCGAACCTGCATCGCGTCGAACTGTCTGCCGAGGCAGTCCGCCTCACACGACTGCTCCGCGCCACCGTCCACGAAAACGGCGAGGTGGCGGGGCTTCTCGCACTGATGCTGCTCACCGACGCCCGTCGGCCGGCGCGCAGCACCGCCGACGGACGGCTGATCCCGATGGCCGAGCAGGACCGCGGACTGTGGAACCGCGACGCCATCGACGAGGGCATCGACATCGTCACCGACGCGATGTCGCGAACAGCACTGGGCCCCTACCAACTCCAGGCCGCCATCGCCGCGCTCCACGCCGAGGCCCCCACGGCGGAAGCCACCGACTGGATGCAGATTCTCGGGCTGTACACCCTGCTCGAGACGATGACCGACAATCCCGCGGTGACGCTCAACCGGGCCGTGGCAGCGGCGATGGTCTACGGACCCCAGGCAGGCCTGCGGCTGCTGAGCGCCCTGGACGGCGACCCGCGGCTGGCCCGTTCGCACCGCCCCGACGCGGTCCGCGCCCATCTACTCGAACTGACCGGCGACCTCGACGCTGCCGCGGCGCTCTACCGATCCGCCGCCCGCAAAACCACGAGCATCCCCGAGCAGAACTATCTGCGGGCGCGGGCGACCCAACTCGGCCACACGGGCTAGTTTCACTCGATGGATCGCACTGTGCCGGCGGACGAGACGGAGGGGAACATGTCCCTCAGTCGTGTGACCCCGACCGGTCGCCCTAGGTGGGGCCACGTCAAGCCGTCAGGGCGCCAGTGGATTCACGGGCTGGCCATGGATGGCGAGGCCGCCGGACGCTCACCGGTCGATCGTGGCAAACGGGGCTTGAAACGCTCGGTATAACGGATGGTTACGGAATCCCTCTCGGCAGGGCCCTGGCCGCCGCGAACCGCCACGATTCCCCGTTGCTCGCACCGACCCTGGATCTGTTGGACGACCTCGGGCCGCTGCCCGACGACATCACCGTGCACCTGGACGCCGGCTATGACTCGAACAAGACCCGCACCGAACTCACCGCCCGAAACCTGCACTGGTGCATCGCGCACAAGGGCGATAGGGCGCCGATCCAGGCAAGCCGGAGGTGGCACGTCGAGCGCACGCATGCCTGGAAGAACGCCTTCCACCGGCTCACCCGCTGCTACGAACGCCGCACCACCGTCATCAATGCTTTCTTCGACCTCGCCGACACGATCATTACCGTGCGTAGCCTGATCCGCCGGGCATGGACCACCCACCGCTGGGACAACCGGCCGAACCGCCGCCCATGAGGGCACCGAGCTCTTACGCGCGCTCAGGTTTGCGCGCCTCGATGAGGGACCTGGAGGAGCGGGCGATGAACAGGCCCTCGGCCTCGATCTTCTCGTGCAGCTCGCGCAGGCGGCTGCGGTACTTCTCGACGGTGAAACCGGGCACCGTCCAGATCACCTTGCGGAGGAAGTAGATCACGGCGCCGACGTCGAAGAACTCGATCCCCAGCCGTTCCGTGCGTACATGGATGATCTCCAGGCCGACGGACTTCGCCACCGCGCTCTCGTCGTCAGGGTGCCGCTTCCGGCGCGCCTCGGGCTGCGGCCCCAAGAAGTATTCCACCAGCTCCCACACGCTGGCGGGCCCGACGTGCTGGGCGAAGTACGTCCCACCCGGTCGCAGCACTCGCGCGATCTCCGACCACCACACCGTCGCGGGATGCCGGCTGGTCACCAGGTCGAATGCCTCATCGGCGAACGGCAGCGGCGGCTCGTCCGGGTCAGCGACGACCACCACCCCGCGCGGGTGCAGCAGCCTGGTCGCCTTGTCCACGTTCGGCGGCCAGGACTCCGTCGCGGCCATCGATGGAGGCAGCTTCGCGGCCCCGGCCAGGACCTCACCACCGCCGGTCTGAATATCAAGCGCCGCCGACACCATCGCCAGCCGCCGACTCATCGCCTGCTGATAGCCCCACAGCCAGGAGAAATCCCAGCCCTCCACGGAAACCGACTCAGCTTCGGCGACAAGCTCTTCAAAAGGACGTGACATACCCACATCATTACGCCCCAGCCACCCGAACGCACACAGTTTTCCGTTGTGGCCCATGGCAAGCCGGTGACGGGAACAACGTACGGTAGCGGCCGAACCGCTGCCCATGAGGGCACGCACACCCTCTGGATCGACGGCGTCCTCTACCCGGACAGCCTCCCGGAGGGTCTGTACGACCTCGACCCGATCGACACCGATATGTCCGACGACGAACGGGAGCGCCTCGAGCGGCGTCATCTGGCGCGTCAGGCGTACGCCTTCGTCCCGCACGGGCCACGTCGACTCGACGGGTCACGTCGCTACCGCGGGCCCGCTGTCGAGCCGGCCCGGGTCCGCTGCCCGAACAACCCTGTCTCGATGCGTGCGCCGCAGAGCCTGCCGACGACCTCCTGCACGCCGGGAAAGGCATGCGGTTGTGGCCGCACCATCACCTTGTACGACACGGACTTTCCCGATCTGCGGATGCCGTTCCAACACGGGACCCTCGCGTGGGAGGCGTCGTATCACCGCAGGGTCGGCATCGAGAGTGTGTTCGCTGACCTGAAGCAGAACCGGCTGGCGGTGCACCGCGGTTTCTTCCGTGGCTTCGGGATTCGCCGGTACACATTGCTCGTCGGATTCACCCTCGCCGCGCTCAACCTTCTCAACCTGCACGACTGGTACTCCAAGCGTGAGCGCCTCGATCCCTGGGGCCGGTTCCTCGGTGAGCCGGAACCAGAGCACGCACCTCGCCGGCGGCGTCACTTCGTCTCGGTGCGACGCGAGGAGTCCCTGAATCGCGCCGAATCCGGCAGATAGGGACCCGCCCCGGTAGCGAAATCCATGGATTCCGCGGCTCGACCTCGACCACATCGCGGAAGCGGTCGTCCGTGGCTGTTTCGGGAGCGGCGCTCGGCCGGGTCTGGATGCGAATCGCGCCGCAATCGGGTCAGAGATCCGCCGAATCGGGCCAGCGAAGTCCAGTTGAGGGGGAATCGGCCTCGGGAACCCGGCAGCGGGTCCAATTGGTGAACGCAACGGGCGTTGATGGGTGAACACCCCGAAGAGCCGATGACGGGAATCGAACCCGCGTATTCAGCTTGGGATGTCGGCCGGACCCGGTTTCGACCGTCCGTGACTGTTCGCGTAGTTCGTTGCGACCTGCAGGTTCTATCCGGCTTCGTCCGTTGATGGTTGCGGCGATGCGCGGCCTGTAGTGACATTGCTGTGACACCCGGGGTCTTCGGCGGTGGACCCACCATTCCGCCTTGACAGGAATCTCGTCGAGTTGCCTCAGCATCAGCTGCCCCAGTCTCGCGTCCGCATATTGGAACGGGTGCTCGGCACGGATGTCGTCGAGGAGTGCGCGGGACAGTGGCCGCCTTCTCGAGCCACGCCGCCTCGAGTGCGGTGCGGGTCGCGAGTGCGAACTCGCCGGCATCCGCGCCGCGATCCTCGGACTCGAACGGCGCGGCTGGGTTCGCGAGGACCCACAGGACGCGGGCATGCAGATCAGCACCAGCGAGCCGTTGCCCGGCGGCGCGGCGTTGACCATTGCCTTCCGCCCGGGGATCTCCGTCGGCGATCCCACGATGCTCCCCGAGCAGCACATCGTCGACGCGGGCGTCGCGCCAAGCCTCTCGGTGAACTTCACCCCGTCGACACCTCCGAAGTACTGCGCGACCTGATCACCCTCGCCGAGGACGGGTGAACGTCGAGGGGTGCGGGTTCGGCCGTCCAAGAGACCGGGGTAGTCGATCGGGTTCACCAGGCGGCACTGGCTAGTTGGCCGATCTGGGAGATCACGCTGTCGATGTGGGGGTCGAGCCAGGCGGGTGTTCCTCGGACCTGCCGCGGTCTCAACAGTTGGCGACCACGCGAGGGCCACTGGACGAAGTCGTATCCGGCCAACTCGGTCTGGGCTGTGTCCGCGACCCACACCGCTGCCTCGCAGAAGGAGGCGTCCATCAACAAGCCGTCGCACAAGCTGAACCCGCTGATGCCGGCCGTTCCATTCCAGCCGATCGTGACTGCGTAGGTGGCGCCGATGGACAGGTCCCAAACCAGCCGATCAGGCTGGACGTCACGTCCGTAGCGCAGGCAACGCAGGTCGCGGGCGACCGCCACGACGGCATCCACCCACGCGCCGGGCGGGTCGAGTCGCATCGCCGGGCTGTCGTAGAAATCCGGCTTGTCGTCGACAATTGCGAAGCGCCACAGAAGGCGATCCTCGCCCCTGAGATCGAAGTTCGACATGAACACCACTGTGGCACGTCGGGCAGAGCCAAACGGCCGGGATCAGTTCTCAGCGGTAGTACGGGGGTTCCGTGTCGGGATCGTCTGCGACAACATCGACGTACGGGTTGGCCACGAGCCGATCGATCGCGCCGGGACTTGCACCAATCGACGCGAAGTGGGGATCGACGTCGCACGTCACACACCAGGCGTGATCAGCCGGCCACACGAATGCCGGGGTGGGAGCTTCGATGTCGTGCAGCAGCGTCTCGATCTGGGCGTCCCAGTCGGCGAAGTCGGTAAGCGCTCCGTGGAAGAGAAAGTAGTCGCGGTTCGGGGTCGAGACCTTCGGCGTCGGATCGTCGCCGTCGAAGCTCGGCCACCCGTCCCAGATGCAGATGTAGCAATCATCAGGTGTTCCGGTGTATCGGGCCAGGTCGGCCAGGATGACACCGAGTTGTTCGTTGTCGGAAAGGGCATCCGGATCGCGGTGGGCGTCGTTTTCGCTCTGCCCCGGACAGCTCGGGTCCGGGACGAACCGCAGGCGCGCGTACTTGTCGAAACTGTCCGGACCCCGTGCGGCCAGCCGCGACCAATCCTCGTCTCGCTGTTCGAGCCAGCGCGCTGCCGACAGATCGACACACCGTGTGATGCTCATTCGACCAGTGTGGCCGCACTTGTGTTGCTGTGTGCAACAGGGGAGTCCCCGACGATCTGAGTGAGCAGCAACTGAGGGCGGTGGCCGGAGCCGATTGCCATCTTCGATGGCCGCCTTGTCGCGAGGCGTCCGCCACCAATGGACACCCGCTGAAATCGCAACGGCAACAACGACTACCGAGACCAGGCCGACGAAGATCCATCGCACCACGCGAAATGGCCGGCGCCGTGGCTTCGGATGCGTCGAACCCGCCACTTCACTCGGTCGATCGTCATCGGACTGCCCTCCCGACTCCACGTCGACGGCAATCGGATCAGGCCCCCCTGTATTCCCCATGCGGCCAACATGACCGACGCCAATCGCCCGTATTCGTTCCTGTCGGGCGATGCGACTATTGTCTGGATCAGCGGCAGGCAGTGGGCCGCCCCCCCACACCGGCGAGGTCTGGGGCGCAACAGGCGTCCTGGGTCCGAATCCGGGGGCGCTGCCCTCGGATTTGAGGTGGCGGGCCTACTGCCTTCCCGGCCTGGTCGCGGTTGTCGCTGGAAGCTGATCGACGACCGCCCTGGCGCGGGCTCCTCCTACGGGACGTTCTAGTATCCACGCGATGGGCAGCGTTGACGACCTCCAACTCGCGTTCGACACCTCGGACTTGGCGGCGGAACTCGCGCTCGCTCACTTCGAGTCTGGCGTTTCGGCAACGCTGAAGGACGACGGCACACCGGTCACCGAAGCCGACCGGGCAGTCGAGCGCTTGCTCCGGGAGACGTTGTCGGGGGAACGGCCGGACGATGCGTTCTTCGGTGAGGAACTCGGTCAGCTCGGTGAGTCCGATCGGGTCTGGGTCCTCGACCCGATCGATGGCACCGGGTTCTTCAGTCAGGGTGATCCGAACTGGCGAATCCACATTGCCTTGGAGGTTCAGGGGACCACGCAGGTCGCGGTCGTCACCTCTCCGGCGCTGCGGCGCTGTTGGTGGGCAACCCGGGGCGGCGGTTCCTTCGAGTCGTCCTGGCCACGCGAGGAGAGCGAGACGCGCCGCCTCCAGGTCAGTACGACGGCGACGCTCGCCGCCGCCTTGCTCGATGCCGTGGATGGCGAGTCCCGAGCCCGACTCCCACCGAGTGCCGCCCACGCACCGGGGAGCCCGTTACCGCTGGTCGAACTCGTTCGCGGCGAGATCGATGCCTTCTTGGCCGAGCGCTACCACAAGTGGGATCACGCGCCGTGGGTTCTCCTCGTCGAAGAAGCCGGCGGCCGCTTCACCGATCGAACCGGTGGACACGCGTGCGATCGGGGCGGCGGCCTGTACTCGAACGCCAACCTGCACGGGCAGCTACTCGCTTCGCTGCACTACCCGGCGCATTGAGGTTCCGCCGCGGGCGAGGCGCGGGCGACGCCGAACCGGCGTCGCCCGGCAAGCACGGCAGGCGGATCCGCTTGCGGCGAGAGGCCTTCCACCGGATCTGTCAGAACGTTGCTGGATCCCAGAAGTAGAGCTGACCTGCAAAGGCGCCGATCAACCCCGACGGCGGGTTGAGGGCGTGCTTCTTTCCTTCCGGATCGAGCTGGTACGCAACGGTCATTCCGTGGAAGGAGACGCAGTGGATGTTGTCGGTTCCGAAGGGGCTGAACGCCACCTTGTTGGTGCCGTTCCATGCGTCGAGGACCCACGGCACCCGAAATTGGTCGCTGCACGGGTACTCGCGTAGGCCGATATCTTGTGCCGCTGCGCCGGGGTGCCAAGACGGTTCCGATGCCGACTGCCAGTGCGCCCGCTGCGACGAGCATCTTGCGGTTCATTTCGAATTGCCTCCCCAACAATCGGTAATGGACAGTCTGTCTATAGGACGCGCGGCGGTCGGCGTTACAAGCCTGCCGCAGTTTGACCGTCCCGATGAGTTCACCGCCGGTTCGACCTTGGGTCGATCCACACCCGAGCTCCGGATTGGTGCCTGTTTGACGATCGCCGAAGGGGACGGCCGGCGGAGTCGATCAGAGTGGGTTGCGTCCGTGAGGGATTCAGGTGACGCACACCGATTGCAACTCCTGCAGAGCGCAGTACCGACATGGGCGGCAATGCCGCTGGTGGTGCGGGCGCGGGTCAGGGGTACGCAGCGCCGAGCCGCCGCGGACAGGGGGGCCGGCGGTGGTGAGGAACTTCCCCGGCTGCGCAGCGCTGTCGAGACGACGACGTTGTCGTCCTCGACTTCGGTCTATTGCGGGCAGCTGATGGTTCCTACGGCAGTGGTCGGTGAACCCGAGTCGCGGTTGCCCGGGGCGGCGTTGATCATCGCGAAGTCGACGACTCGGCCGTCGTCGCTCGACCGCACCGCGACGCTGTCGCTGTCCGGGTTGAACATCTGGACGAGAGTGCCTGTTTCATCGGCAAACATGATGGTCACCGACACGACGGCGGGTCCCTCCTCGTCGTCACCGTGCGAGTCCTTGTCTCCGACGGAGACTACGACCGTGTAGTAGTCCTCGCGGGGATAGTTCTCGGATCCGCGGAAATCGTCCATCGCCTGCGAGGTGGCGGTGTAGTGCCGCCTTCCGTCCGTCGGGTCGACGGAACACCCGACCCTGGTCGTATCGGTCGTGGACGCGTAGCCGGCCCACAGCCCGTCCAGTGTGACCTCGGCGCCGGCTGGAGTTCCCGTCGGCGATTTCGGGAGCGGCGGAAGCTCGCGTGGGCCGGCCCCGCGGTTCACTCGGAACACCGCTGCCTCCGACTGCGGTTCACTGCTGCCGGTGGGGGCCGCCGAGCACGCAACCAGGAGCGAAACCAGCAGTGCGCCTGCGGTGACGCAACCCCCTTTGGCACTGTTCATCGTCCGCCTACACTCCCACGCCGCATCCCGTAACCCGTGCGGCTGAGACAGTCTCGCCTACACGCACCGGCGGCCTTCCCGCTGCGTCGACTCACAACTGAATCGGTCCTGTGACTGATCGCACAAGACCCGATTGCCGTCGTCCGGCGGCTACAGGTCGGGCACGCCAACGCATCGGTCGGCGCTGGACTTTCACTACTTGTCGACGAACGACTCGCAGTGGATCCGACCCGCGGCGCGTATCGGGACCGGGTCGGCATCGATGCTGTTCGCGTCGCCGGTCACCTCGAACGTGACCGCGGGGTCGTGGTCGTCGGCGGTGATCGTCGCGCCCTGGCCGTCCTCCGCGCCCATGCGGAAGTGGCGGCCCTGCTTGTCCGAGAAGACGATGGTCACGGACGGCGCGGAGGGCGAGCCATCGGGGGACGAGGAGACGTCGGGGACATGGACTTGGACGTCGAAATCTCGTCCGGGGTTGTCACCACCGGCGTCGTAGTCCGCGAAATCGCTGGTCTTCGCAGCGAAACCGCGCGCGGCAACGGTGTGAGGGCCGCCGTAGCGGGTGCATTCGGGGCTCGCTTCGGGCGGAAGGGTGACCCTCTCGGGCCAGGCTTCGGTGACCTCGAGCCATGCTCCGCTCGACGGGCCGGCGACCGGCGTGGCCGGTCGCGGATCCTCCGGCTGTTGAGGCACCCCGCATCCGGCGACCACGGCCGACATGGTCGCGAATACTGCCGTCACAGTGACGTATCTGCTCCTACCCCGCATGACAGCCACGGTAGGCGAGCGGATCGGTCGTGTGCAGCGGGATGCCGGGATTCCTTGTCGGCCACCAACATCTCGGATCGACAGGCGCCGCGTCGGTGTCGAATGAGCAGAGAGGGCCCGTGCCGAGGGAGTGCCGACAACGGAGTCGCAGCGCTGATCGGGGCGCCGGGGATCTGATCCGGTTCCAGKTTCGGCCGGCGCGTCTGACGGCGGATCTGTATCACCCAGTCACCGTGTGGCTCRGTTCCGAGAATCGGTGAGCGAACTACGGCGGGCCCGACTCCTGTCGACGGGGCAGTCGGCAGGTGCACAGTTTTTGCCGGGGGTGGGGACGGGTCCGGGTGCGGGCGATCGGGTCGATGGCGCCGGATCCGAAGGCCGGGACAGTAACTCACGATAAGTGGGGATTATGACGATCAAGAATCATCGTTTCATTACCGTAGCTGTAACGTAACATGTAACGTAACGTAACTAAATGGACAATCCAGCGAGAAACAGGGGAGTGCACGTGAACACCGAGGACGCGAAGGACGCCGGCGCCACCGAGGAACCGAAGGCACGACCGGGCCGGCCCCGCCAGTACGCCAGCGACGCGGATCGTGTCCGGGCCTTCAGGTCCCGCCGGAAGGCCCGCGAGCAGCAGGGAGAACTCGACGCGCTCCCGACCGCCACGCCGAGCGAGGCGGTCGGGGTCCTCGAACGGACACTCGAGGACCTCCGAACCGTCACCACCACCTCGATCGAGCAGTTCAACGTGTTCGCCCGGCAGATCACCGCTGCCGTCGACAAGCTCAGCGACCCGGACACGCTCGACGTGGCACTGCACCGCGCGACCGTCGAACTGGCACAGACGAAGGCGAAGTACGAGGCRGACCTCGCGGAACTGCGGGCGCGACACGAGGCCGCGGTCGAGGACCGGGCCAACGCCGAGGCCGCGGTCGACGCGGTCGACACCGAACTTGCCGCCGCGGTCTCCGACCACCGGCTCGAGCTCGAGCGACTGTCCGCGGACCACGAGGCCGGGCTCCGGGAACTCGAGGAGGCGCACGCCGAGCAGCTGAGCGAAGTAGCCCAGCAGGTCGCGGCCGCCGAGGCCGACCGCGACACCCGACTGGCCGCAACCGAATCGGACCTCGACGGCCTGCGCGACAGGCTCCGCGACGCGCAGGCCCGCGCGGACGCGGCCGAGCGACGGGCCGCGGCCGCCGAGCAGACCGCTGCCGCCTCCGAGCAGCGCGCCGAGCAGGCCGGCGCGGCGGCCGAGCARCGCCTCACCCAAGTCGCCGTCGCTGCCGACCAGCGCATCGCCGATCTGCGCGCCGCGGCCGAGCATGCAGACACGAGCGCGGCGGCCACCATCGCGCGGCTCGAGAAGTCCGTCGACCACGAACGCGCCGCTGCGACCGCCGCCCGCGAACGGTCCGACACGCTCAGGGACGAGCTCGAACGCGCCCGCCTCGACGCCCACGAGGCGCGCGCAGCCGAGGCTGCGCTGCGCGTGAAGGCAGACGAGATCCTCGAGCGAAAGTCCCGGCCCGGCGAAACCGAAGAAGGGGAGACCGAGGCGGGGATAGGCTGACACCTGAGCAGGTCGGGACGGGTTCCACACCGGAGGTCACGCCATGCGCCGCGTATCGATTCCTCGTTCGGTCGTTGCCGGGGTGATCACATCTGCAGCCGCGGTGGCCCTCGTGCTCGGTTCGTCCGCCCCGGCGACTGCCGACCCGCCGCCTGCGGCGACCACCGAGTTCCAAGTTCCGGTGCGACACATCGCGGGATGTATCCCCGGCATCCTCGTATGTATCAGCGTGCCGCCGCTCACGACCGTCACCCCGACGGCAACCACCGGCGCACCTGGCGAGGTGACATTCGCGGCGAAGCCTCCGACGCGGACCTGGACGGGATTGAGCGGTTGCCTCGAAGTGACGGTGCACTGGCTGAACCTGACCACCGGCGCCGCCGGTACCACCGCGCTCCGACCAGTTCCGTACGACTACAGCCGCCCCTACACGCCGGACGATTGGTGCCGGTACACCCCCGCGACGGCGGTCACCGGCAGCGGCACGATCGCCGCAAGCGCCGACATCGGCGTGGCCGGACCCTGGGAATACCGGATCCTGGTCACCCCGGGCGTCGGGATCGTCCCGGTGCCCTGAGCAGCCGAAGAACCGGCCGGTGAAACCGAAGAAGGGGAGAGGGAGGCGGGGATACGCTGACACCTCAGCAGGTTGGGACGGGTTCCACACCGGAGGTCACGTCATGCGCCGCGTATCGATTCCTCGTCCGGTCGTCGCCGGGGCGATCACATCTGCAGCCGCCCTGGCCCTCGCACTCGGCTCGTCCGCCCCGGCGACCGCCGACCCGCCACCGGCGACGACCACCGAGTTCCAAGTCCCGATCAGGCACGTCACGTGGTGCACGCTCGCGGTCTGGGTGTGCCAGCCGCAACTGTCGACGGTCACGCTGTCGGCAACGACCGGCACATCCGGCGCGGTGACCTTCGGGGCGAAGCCTCCGTACTGTCTCGACGTGTGGGTGAACTGGCTGAACCTGACCACCGGCGCTGCCGGCACCGCCCTGCTTCGACCAGTGCCGCCCGATTACAGCCGCCCCTACACGCCAGGCGCCTGGTGCCACTACACACCCGCGACCGCGGTCACCGGCAGCGGCACGATCGCCGCGGCCGCCGACTTCGTCGACCCCGGCGGATCCCAGGTACTGATCACCCCGGGGATCGGCACATTCCGCGTTCCCTAGCCAAGGCATCGGGAATTCCGGGCGGGCTAGTGTATTCGCGTGCCGATCACCGTGTTGCTTGTCGACGACCAGGAGCTCATGCGTGTGGGCCTGACCATGGTGCTCGACGCACAGGACGACATCACGGTGGTGGGGGAGGCCGGCGACGGCGCCGCCGCGGTGGCCGCGGCAATCCGGCTCGAACCCGACGTGGTGCTGATGGACGTGCGGATGCCCGTGGTCGACGGGATCGCCGCCACCGAGCAGATCCTCGAATCCGACTGCCCCAGCCGGGTTCTGGTGATGACGACCTTCGACCTCGACGAGCACGCGCTCGGCGCGCTGCGGGCCGGGGCGAGCGGGTTCCTGCTCAAGGACACCCCGCCCGAGGACCTGATCTCGGCAATTCGGAGCGTGGCGGCCGGCGACGCGGTGGTCTCACCCAAGGTGACCCGGCGACTGCTCTCCCGGATGATCGGCGACGACCCGGCGCCGAAGCGTGCCCCGGAGGTCCTCGACGTGCTCACCGAGCGCGAACACGAGGTGCTCGAGCACGTCGCGGCCGGGCTGTCCAATGCGGAAATCGCTCGGGGCCTGCACCTCTCGGAGGCGACGGTCAAGACCCACGTCAGCCGGATGCTCACCAAGCTGGGGTTGCGAGACCGGGTGCAGGCCGTGGTGCTGGCCTACGAGACCGGGCTGGTCACGCCCGGCTCGTAGGCCCCCTCGCCGGTGTCAGGCGGTGAAGCTGCCCACGGTCGGCAGCGCCATGCAGTTGGTCCCGTCCAGGTAGTCGACGGAGCCGAAGAGCGCCGCGAAGACCTGGCCCTCGCCGGTCGCGACGGTCTTGGACATGGTCGGAATCGTCATCAGCGCGTCGTCGAGCGGCTCGAAACCGCCCTTGAGGGTGTTGACGTTGAACCAGGCAACGGAGAGCCCCGAGGTCTTCGGGACGCCGAGGACCCCCGGCAGCGCCTGGAAGCGCAGGTCGCCGCGCTCGATCCACGGCGGGATCGGGAAGTTCGGGCCCGCCTGCGCGGTCGCGACGGTGACGGTCAGCGGGTTGCCCGCGACGCCGCACCCCAGCGTGGGCGCCGGGTAGAAGAAGTTCTGCGTCTTGGTGGCCCCGAACTCCGGAAGCGGGGGCAGTCCCGGCAGGAACCCGGCCGCGCCGAGGATGCCCTGCAGCGCGGCCAGCGCCTCGGGGGACTGCGCGCCGGCCTGGGTCAGCAGCCCGGCAAGGTCCGAGCCCGGCGCGRGTGCCGGTGCGGCCGTCGCGGTACCGGTGAACACGAGGGTGGCGGCGGCAGCGGAGACCGTGAGGGTGGCGATCCGGCGGAGGATCCGGTGCATGGTGACTCCTGACGTTGTGGTGCGGTGAACGTGACGAACGACTGCCCCGACCGGCCGATCTCGGAATGTCGTCCCGGAACTCGGCCCAGGTGCACTGCACCACGCAGAATGTCTCAATGTCAACTTGAGGGTTAGTGTTCGGGAGAAAATTCGGACACTCACGCGTTGGACTGACAGAACCGTCTACCGAAAGGACCACGCCATGATCCCGGCGCTGCTCGTGCTCTATCTCGCCGTCGAGGTGGCGGCCGTGATCTGGGTCGGCAGCACCATCGGAGTGCTGTGGACCGTGCTGCTCTTCCTGCTCGGCTGGGTGGTCGGCCTGTGGCTGGTCCGTTCCCAGGCCAAGCGCGTGTTCGAGCAGTTCCGGCGCGCCGGCGCGGGGACCGCCTCGGCCGGAGGCGCGGTGGCGGACGGCGCCCTCGTCGCGGCCGGCACCGTGTTGCTGGTCATCCCCGGGCTCGTCACCTCGGCGCTGGGGTTGCTGCTGTTGATGCCGCTCACCCGCCGGGTGCTGCGGCCGGTGGTGCTGCTGGTCGGTGGCCGCCGCGTCGCGAKGGCCACCGCGGCCGGTCAGGCCGGGGCCGGGGTGTACGCCCACACCCGACGTCGCACCGTCGTGGACGGGGTGGTCGTCGAGGACACGATCGTCGACACCACCGTGGACGGCGAGGATCTCCGGTACTGGCCCGGCGCCGACGTCGGCCGGCGGTCGGGGGATCCACTCGCCATCGAGGGCGAGATCGTCCTGCCGGATTCCGACGGGCGGTACCCGGGGCGCGACCAGGACGGCTCGGGCGGGCAGACTAAGGCTCCGTGAGCACCCAACTTCTGGTCAACGGACGCATCTACAGCCCGGCCGCCCCGGACGCCACCTCGATGGCCGTCACCGACGGCATCGTGGTCTGGGTCGGTGAGGACCGGCCGGGCCGCGCGCTACACCCCGACGCCGAGGTCCTCGACCTGGACGGGGCGTTCGTCACCCCCGGATTCGTCGACACGCACGTCCACACCACCGCCCTGGGACTGGCCCTGACCGGCCTCGACCTGGCCGCCGCGGCGTCGCGCGACGAATGCCTCGAACTGGTGCGCGCGTACGCCGCAGCCCACGACGACGCCGTGATCTGGGGCCAGGGCTGGGACGAGACCCGCTGGACCGAGTCCGACGCGGCCGCGCCGACCACCACCGAACTCGACGCCGCCGCCCCCGGACGCCTGGTCTACCTGGCCCGGGTCGACGCGCACTCGGCCGCCTGCTCCACCGCGCTGCGCCGCGCCGCCGGCGTGGACGACGCTCAGGCACCGGTGACCGGCGACGACCACCACCTGGCCCGGACAGCCGCCCGGTCGCTGCTCACCCCCGAGCAGCGCGCCGCCGCCCGCACCGCCGCCCTCGACCTGGCCGCCGCGCACGGCGTCGTCGCCGTGCACGAGTGCGCCGGCCCCGACATCGCCGGCCTCGACGACCTGACCGAACTGCTGGCGCACCCGCACGGCGTGGAGGTCCGCGCCTACTGGGGCGAGGCCGTCGCCAGCGCCGAGGAGGCCACCGCGCTGCTCGCCCGGACCGGCGCGCACGGCCTCGGCGGCGACCTGTTCGTCGACGGCGCGATCGGCTCGCGGACCGCGTGGCTGTGCGCGCCCTACGTGGACCGCCCGCACACCGGCACCTGCCACCTCGACGTCGACGCGATCGCCGCGCACCTGAGCGCCTGCACCCAGGCCGGGATCCAGGCCGGCTTCCACGTCATCGGCGACGCCGCGGTCGCCGCGGTGGTGGCGGCGTTCGAGCGGGTCGCCGACGAACTCGGCGCCCCCGCCGTCGCGGCCCGGGGCCACCGCCTCGAACACCTGGAGATGATCACCCCGGAGCAGGCCGCCGCGCTGGGCCGGCTCGGCGTGATCGCCAGCGTCCAACCGGCATTCGACGCGCAGTGGGGCGGCGCCGACGGCATGTACAGCCGGGCGCTCGGCGCCGAGCGCGCCCGCACCCTCAACCCGTTCGCCGCGATGGCCGCCGCGGGTGTCTCCCTGGCCCTCGGCTCGGACGCCCCCGTCACCCCGCTCGACCCGTGGGCGATGCTGCGGGCCGCGGTCAACCACCGCACCGAGGGACACGGCCTGTCCCCGCGGGCGGCCTACTCCGCCGCCACCCGTGGTGCGTGGCGCGCCGGCGGCGTCCGGGACGGGCTGGCCGGCACCCTGGTCCCCGGGGCCCCCGCCTCGTACGTGATCTGGGAGGCGGGCGAGCTGGTGGTCAGCGCCGCCAAGGACTCCGTGCAGCGCTGGTCCACGGATCCCCGCTCCCGGGTGCCCGCCCTGCCGCACCTCGAGCCGGACAGCCCGAGTCCCGTCTGCCGCAAGACCGTGCACCGCGGCGTCACCGTCTATGAGCGCTGACACGTCCACCGACGCCGGGCCGGCGGTCCAGTCGAGCCCGGCGCCCGGCCGGCTGCGGCGGCTGGCGCCGACCCTGCGCGACAGCCTGGCCGCGGTGGTCGCGGGCCTGTTGCTGTTCGCGAGCTTCCCGCCGCGTCCGACCTGGTTCCTCGCGCCGGTGGGGGTGGCGCTGCTGGTGCTGGTGCTCACCCGCGCGCCGCTGCGGCCGCGCCGCGGCTTCGGGTACGGGTTCCTCGCGGGCCTCGGCTTCCTGGTCCCGCTGCTGCCGTGGGTGGGGGAGTACGTGGGCCCGGCGCCCTGGCTCGCCCTGGCCACCGTCGAGGCGCTGTTCTTCGGCCTGTTCGGTGTGCTCGCGGTGCTGCTGGCGCGGCTGCCCTGGGCGCCGCTGTGGCTGGCCTGCGCCTGGTCCCTCACCGAGTGGTTGCGCGCGAGCGTCCCGTTCGGCGGCTTCCCCTGGGGCCGGCTCGCGTTTGGCCAGCCCGACAGCTTGCTGCTGCCGATCGCGAGTCTCGGCGGCGCGCCGCTGCTCAGCTTCGCGGTCGCGCTGACCGGCACCGGCCTGGCCGCGCTCGCGCTCGCGGTGGTCCGCGAGCGGTCGCCGCGCCGATGGCTGGCCCCGGCCGCCTGGGCCGCGGCGATGCCGTTG
>NZ_JBFUJP010000085.1:0-20846 GCF_056401315.1 Rhodococcus sp. P4_F5
GGACAGGGTTGTCCGGCGCGCCCCAGGTTTCACTTCCACCCCATCGGCCCGCGCATTCTCGTTCTGTTCCACGAGAAATGTGTGGGTTAACGGTCACGCTGTCCCCAACTGG
Organism: Rhodococcus sp. P4_F5; assembly: GCF_056401315.1. Lineage (NCBI taxonomy): Bacteria > Bacillati > Actinomycetota > Actinomycetes > Mycobacteriales > Nocardiaceae > Rhodococcus > Rhodococcus sp. P4_F5. The sequence goes on from NZ_JBFUJP010000085.1 coordinate 113, forward strand.
TAAGAACGACGTCCCGATCAGCTAAGTGCGGATCGCATTTTGCCCCTAATGTTGTCCGCATCACAGAGTGGTGCTGAATTTTGGTGCCGCTCGCTCCGTGGGCGGTGGAGCGAACGTCGATCGTCCACGCTGGTCGGCCGCGTCGCCGACCGCCGCATCAGGCTTCCGCATCCGAGGCTGATCGCATCGCCGTCTTTCAGTCCGACCAGAGGAGAAGCCGTGACTCTGAGCACCACCGCGCCGGAGGTTCCCGGCACCGATCGCAAGACCGGTCGGCCCAGGACCCGGTTCTATCCCTGGATCGTGTTCGTCCTGGCATTCGGTCTGCTGCTGTCGGACTACATGTCCCGCCAGGTCCTCAGTGCGGTCTTCCCCTACCTGAAGACCGAATGGGCGCTCTCGGATTCGCAACTGGCATCGCTCACCAGCGTCGTGGCGCTGATGGTCGGGCTGCTGACGCTGCCGATCTCGATCCTGGCCGACCGTTGGGGACGGGTGAAGAGCCTGGTGCTGATGGCGGTGCTGTGGAGCCTGGCGACTTTGCTGTGCGCGATCGCCACCAGCTACGGGCAGATGCTCGGCGCCCGGTTCCTGGTCGGCATCGGCGAGGCCGCCTACGGCAGTGTCGGCATTGCCCTGGTGATGAGTGTCTTCGCGCCGCACATGCGGTCGAGTATCGGCGGCGCCTTCATGGCCGGCGGCTCGTTCGGCTCGGTGGTGGGCGTCGGCCTCGGCGGGTTCATCGCCGTTCAGTTCGGTTGGCGCTGGTCGTTCGTCGCGATGGCGGTGCTCGGTCTCGTCCTGGCCGCGGCCTTCCGGGCCGCCGTCACCGAGGAGAGGCTCGGGCGGTACTCGACCGACGAGCCGGAGGAGGGTGTCGAGGCGCAGCCCGGCTATCGAGCCCCGTTCCGGAGCCTGTTCAGCAGCACCGCGGTGCTGTGCGCCTACGCGGGCAGCGGTCTGCAGCTGTTCATGTCCGCCAGTCTGTTGGCGTGGCTGCCCAGTTTCTTCAACCGCTACTACGGCATGGAGCCCGACAGGGCAGGCGCGGTCGCCTCGTTCTTCGTCCTGTTCATCGGCGCCGGCATGGTGCTGTGCGGGATGATCACCGACCGGGTCAGCAAGTTCGACGGCGGCCGCAAGTGGACCAGTGCCATCGCCTACTGCCTCATCGCGATGACCTCGTTCGGTATCGCCTTCGGCATCGACAACGGTCCGGTCCAGCTCGGACTGATGGCGGTCGGCGCATTCTTCTCGGCGGGCTCCTCCGGTCCGGCGACCGCCATGGTCGCCAGCCTGACTCACGCCTCGGTGCGGGCCACGGGACTTGGCACGCTGACGCTGGCCAACAGCCTGCTGGGGCTGGCGTTGGGTCCCATGATCGTCGGGATGCTGGCCGACCGATTCGGGCTGGCCTCGGGCCTGCAGCTCGCCGCGCTGGTCTACCTGCTGGCGATTGCCGCGCTGGTGGTCGGCAAGACGACCTATCCCGCAGGCCTGCGCATCCTTGCCGAACTGTCGGCACGTTCATCGCACTGAGAGTGGAACCGGCGTTGACGATGGCGGACGCCAAGCCGCCGACCTTCGTGATGGTCCCGGGACTACGGGGCCACGTGGAGGATCACTGGCAGACCCTGCTGGCGACGGAGCTGGACGGCGTGGTCACGGTGCCTCCGCTCGAGCGGGACGGTCTGAGCCGGGACGCGCGGGTTGCCGCCCTCGACAAGGTGCTGGCCGGGTTGTCCGGTCCGGTGTTCCTGGTCGCGCACAGCGCGGGTGCGCTGATCGCCGTGCACTGGGCGCAGCAGCACCGCCGGCCGATTCAGGGCGCACTGCTGGTCTGTCCTCCGGACCCGGACGTACCCCTGCCCGCGGGCCATCCGAGCCCGGAGGCGTTGGCGGACAACGGCTGGTTGCCCACACCGCGTGAACAGCTGCCCTTCCCGTCCCTGGTGGCGGCCAGTACCAACGATCCGCTCGCGGCGTACGGGCGCGTCGTCGGGATGGCGCGTGACTGGGGTAGCCGGCTGGTGGTACTGGGCGAGGTGGGCCATCTCAATCCCGCATCCGGGCACGGGCCGCTGCCGCAGGGGCGCGAGCTGCTCGGGGATCTGGTCCGCCACGCCGCGCGGCCGGCCGAGATCCTGGCCGGATCGGTTGGCGCGCCGGGACGGTGAGGCCTTCTCTCCGGCTGCGCCGGCGCATATCGTGAGGAGTCGGGTCCACCTCTGGGAGGAGTCTCGACATGGCCAGTCCGTCGGTATCGGATCCGGCACCCAGGTTCGAGGGGGTGCTGGCGGTCTACGTGAATTGCACGTTGAAACGCTCGCCGGAGCGCAGCCACACGCAGGGGCTGATCGACCGCAGCGTCGAGTTGATGCGTGGCGCCGGGGTGGCGGTGGACCAGATCAGGGCGGTCGACCACGACATCGCGACCGGCGTCTACCCCGACATGACGGAACACGGCTGGCCGAGTGACGAGTGGCCTCGGCTCTACGAGCGGATCGTGGCCGCGGACATCCTGGTGCTGGCCGGACCGATCTGGCTGGGAGACAACAGCTCCGTGATGAAGAGGGTGATCGAGCGGCTGTACGGGTGCTCGTCGATCCTCAACGACAAGGGGCAGTATGCGTACTACGGGCGGGTGGGCGGCTGCCTGATCACCGGGAACGAGGACGGCGTCAAGCACTGCGCGATGAACGTGCTCTACAGCCTGCAGCACCTGGGCTACGTGATCCCGCCACAGGCCGATGCCGGCTGGATCGGGGAGGCCGGGCCGGGGCCGTCGTACCTGGACGAGGGTTCGGGCGGACCCGACAACGACTTCACCAATCGCAACACGACATTCATGACGTACAACCTGATGCACCTGGCCGCGATGCTCCGTCGCGAGGGCGGTATTCCCGCGTACGGGAACCAGCGCTCACTGTGGGATGCCGGGTGTCACCCGAGCTTCGCCAATCCCGACTACCGCTGACAAGGCGGTGGCCGCGCCCCGTGAGGAGTGCGGCCACCGGGTGTCCGTGAGGTTCTCGGTCAGGCGGGCATGCCGAGCGAGCGGGCCAGCGTCGGCCAGGCCTTGGGCAACTGGTCCACCCAGTAGGCCCAGGCGTGGGTGCCCGTCGCCTCGAAGTCGAACGTCGCCGGAATGCGCAGGTCCTTCAGTTCGGACTGCAGTTTGCGGGTGCAGATGTTCGCCATCGCCTCGATGGATCCGCCCACCACCACCCGCTCGGTGTAGTTGGCGATGTCGGGGGTCTCGTACCGGCCCGGTGCGCCCGACGCCACCGAGACGTAGATGTCCTTGTCGCGCAGTGCTTCCGCGTTGCGTACCGAGTCGTGTTCGGCCCACCGCGGTCCGCCGACCTCGCCCCAGAGGTTCGCCGGGTCGCCGCCGCGCGAGGACACCGTCGCCTGCACGCTGAGGCGTCCCACGTCGTCCTTCGTCGAGTAGCAACCGCTGAACACCGCAATGCCGCGGTACATCTCGGGGTACCGATGGGCGAGCATCATCGCGCCCTGCGCCCCCATAGAGGCGCCCATCAGTGACTTGACGCCGTTGGTCTTCAGGCGTGCGTCGAGCAACGGCGGCAGTTCCTTGGTGATGAAGGTTTCCCACTTGTGCAGGCCGACGCCCGGATCGATTCTGTCCCAGTCGGTGTACATGCCGGACACGCCGCCGTTGATCATCACGACATTGACGTTCTTGTCCGCGAAGAACTGCGGAGCGCCGCCGATGGTGACCCAGCCGCTGGTGTCCTCCCCGGCGTCCACGCCCTCGAGCGCGTAAATCGACGGCCGCGGAACGGAGTTGTCCTTCGGCAGAAGGACTTCCACCCCGATGTCGCGTCGCATCGCCGGCGAGGCCACCGTGAAGCGGACCAGCTGATCGGTCTTGTTCTCCTCGCCGACGATCGCCGCGGTGGTGATGTCGTCGCGGAGCGGCGGCAGCGGTGGGTGCTCGTTCTGGAGCGGACCGGGAATCGTCGATCCGGCGCTGACGCTGCCCCCGTCGGAACTGCCGAACACGCTGCCGAGGCTGCCGCCCGAACTGCCGGCGCTCCCGGTGTCGGGCGCGGCCGCCGCGGGACCCATCGGCAGCGCGACGAGCGACGCGACCGAGACGCCGAGGATCCCCGTTTGGATGGTGCGGCGCACCGAGCGCCCCGAGACTGAACTCCACATGACAGAACTTCCCCCACGAAAGATCCAAGTTGAATTGGCCCGAAGGTACCGTGGCCACCCCGGGTACCACGACAAATCCGACGAACTGCGTTTGTGTGACCGGACACGGTCGCGGTTGCCGCCGCCCGGCGCGCGCGGCAGGCTGGAGGCACCGTCGCACCGACAGGGGGCCGCCATGTCCACCTCGTTCAACCACACGATCGTCTACGCGAAGGACCGGGACCGCTCGGCGGCGTTCTTCACCGACCTGTTCGGGCTCCCGGACGCGGTGCCGACCGGGGTGTTCCTCTCGGTGCGCCTCGACAACGACGTCACCCTGGACTTCGACGGTCCGCTCGACGAGGTGCAGTCCCAGCACTATGCCTTCCACGTCAGCGAGGACCAGTTCGACGCCGTCTACGGCCGGATCGTGGAGCGCGGTCTCGACCACTGGGCCGACCCAGGGCGGTCGGTGCGCGGGGAGGTCAACACCCACAACGGGGGCCGCGGCGTCTACTTCGAGGACCCGTCGGGCCACTTCATGGAGATCCTCACCAGGCCGTAGCGCGGCCCGGTGGTGGCCGCAGACGATCGTGGCCGCACCCGGTAGGGGGTGCGGCCACGATCTGATCCAGGCGGTTCGGGGGGTGCTACTTGCGGTTGAGCAGCTTGCGCATGGCCTCGGCCGCGCCCTTGACCATCCGGTCACGGGGGAAGCCGCTGCGCTTCTCGGCGGCCTCGTAGTTGCCGCCGGCCACCCACACCGGGCCGTCGGCCAGGTGCTCGAGGCCTTCCCTGGCGACGTCCTCGGGCTCGGCGACGAGCATGCCTGGGATGTCGAAGTTCAGGCCCGCGCGCACCATCGCCGGGGTGCGGGTGACGCCGAGGATCAGCTCGACGACATGCACGCCGTGCGGCTCGAGCTCGAGCCACAGGCTCTCCGCGAACACCCGGCTGAACGCCTTCGACGCCGCGTAGATGCTCTGGTGCTCGGAGCCCATGTAGCCGGCCAGCGAGCCGAGCAGCATGACGCCGCCGCGACCGCGGTCCTTCATCCTCGCGCCGAAGTGGTGCGAGAGTTCGAGCTGGCGGGTGATGTTCAGGTCGATGACGCCACGGAAACCGTCGAGGTCGCCGGTGACGAACTCGTGACCGTAGCTGTTCGCGCCGGCGTTGAAGATCATCAGGCCGACCTCGACGTCGTCGGTCGCGGCCCGGACCTGATCCATCGCGTCGGCGGCCAGCAGGTCCAGCGACAGCGTGCGGACCTCCACCCCGTGCGCGCGGACCTTCTCCGCGGTCTCCTCGAGCGGGCCCGGCTTGCGGGCGATCAGCACGAGGTTCAGGCCGGCCTGCGCCAGCTCGTCGGCGAAGGCCGCACCGACGCCCTCGGAGCCGCCGGCGATGACGGCCCACGGGCCGTACTGGTTCTTGTCGATCATGTCGGTCCTTTTCGTCAGTGGTCGGCGATCTGGGGGGCGGGCACGGGGTCCTCGTCGGTGACGGCGAGTCGACCCTCGACCGCCGCGGTGTGGATCGACGCGGTCAGCGACTCACACCGCATCACCGGTGCGCCCGGACGGCCTTCCCGGCCTTCCCAGGTGTGGATCTCCCGGCACGCCTGCTGGGCGGCCTCGTTCCACTGCACCGCGGTGTGCTCCCAGCTGTGCTTCTGGACCTGCACGCAGGCCCCGCACCGTTCACACGCCAGCGGCTGCATTCTCCCGCGCCTTCTGCTCGAGGTTCGAGTCCACTTCCTTGCGCCAGGACGCGACGGCCTTGGAGGTGTCCATCTCGTGTTCGAACCGATCCACCATCTCCGGCTGCACGTCGGCGGCGTCCACGTAGAACTGCTCGTACCAGCGGCGCAGCTGGTAGACCGGGCCGTCTTCCTCGCACAGGAGCGGGTTCTCGATCCGGGTCTTGTTCTTCCAGATCTCGATGTCCTGCTCGAAGCCCTTGGCGATGAAGGTGCCGAAGTTGGCGGCCATCTCCGTGGCCGCCTCGCCCTGGAACTTCTCGGACTTCTTGACGATGATGCCGTACATCAGCACGAACTTGTCGGGGCTGACGGGGTAGTGGCAGTTGAGGAGAACGGACTCGACGTTGTGGTCCTCGTACTCGTAGGTCAGGTCGTCGATCATGAACGACGGACCGAAGTACGACGCGTCCGAGTGGCTGCCGACCATCTTGGGGGTGCCGGCGGCGTGCGGGCGGGCGTCCTCGCGGGCGGTGCCGCGCATGAACTGGCTCGCGACCTGGCCCTCGAAGACGTTCTTGAAGTACGTCGGGAACGAGTAGTGCACGTAGAAGAAGTGCGCCATGTCGACGATGTTGTCGACGATCTCGCGGCAGTTGGTGTCGACCTCGGTGGTGTACCAGACCCAGTCGGACCACTCGTCGGACAGCGCGCCCTCGATCCGGGGGATGTACATGTCCTGCTCGCCCGGGGCCTTGCCCTCGGCGTCGTGCCAGACGAACAGCAGGCCGTCCTGCTCGAGGGTGGTCCAGGATCGGGTGCGCGCCAGCGGCGGGACGCGGCGGGCGTAGGGGATGCCGGTGCACTTGCCCTTGCCGCCCCAGCGCCAGTCATGGAACGGGCAGGCGACGGAACCGTCCTTGATGCTGCCCTGGCTGAGGTCGCCACCCATGTGGCGGCAGTACGAGTCGAGGGCGCTGAGCTTGCCCTCGCTGTCCTCGAAGACCACCAGCTTGCCGCCGAAGGCCTCGACGCCGTGCGGCTTGCCGTCGCGGAAGTCCTTGGCGAGGCCGAGGCAGTGCCAGCCTCGCGCGAACCTGCTCGGTGCGGCGCCGGTGTCGATGACGCGGATCTCATCGTCTGCGGACTGCGTGGTGGTCACGGTTGTTCCATCCCTTCGAGCGATGCCGCCTGGGCTGCGGCGAAAGACCATTGGCGATCGTTGTCGGCGACGCTAGTGAGGGCGGTCACGGGGTTTTCGCCCGATCTCACTGGCCGGGACCTCCTGGCCGAGTGCGCCGTTCGGGCGCCCCGGGGTCGCCGATAAGATCTGTTGACATGGACAACGAGGTTCTCGAGGCTGTTCGTGACCTTCTTCCGGGCATCGCGGATGACGCCAGGGCAACGGAAGAAGCCCGGCGGATCCCAGTGCAGACCATTCGTGCACTGACCGACGCCGGCGTGTTTCGAATGTTGCAGCCGGTTCGGTACGGCGGCACCGAGTCCGATCCGGTCCACTTCTTCGAGACGGTCCGCGCGTTGTCCGGCGCCTGCGGGTCCACCGGCTGGGTGGCCTCCGTGCTCAGCGTGCACCCGTGGCATCTCGCGCTCTACCCGGACCGGGCACAGGCGGAGGTGTGGGGCGAGAACCCGGACACCCTGATCTGTTCGTCGTACGCCCCGGTCGGCACGATGACGCCGGTCGCCGGCGGGTACGAGGTCTCCGGGGTGTGGCGGTTCTCCTCCGGCGTGGACCATGCGGACTGGGCGTTGCTGGGAGGCGTGCTGGTAGGGGCGAAGGGCGAGACCGTCGACTTCACCACCATGCTGGTGCCGCGCGCGGACTACGAGATCCGCGACATCTGGGACACGGTCGGACTCCGGGGCACCGGCAGCAACGAGATCGCGGTCGATTCGGTGTTCGTGCCGGCACACCGGGTGATGCGCAACTTCGAGTTCTCGCAGCTGCGTGGGCCGGGCCAGGAGGTCAACACCGGTCCGCTGTACCGGATCCCGTTCGCGGCGGTGTTCACCACGGCGATCGCCTCGCCGGTGGTCGGGGTGGTGGCCGGCTGCTACGAGACGTACCTGGCGACCATGCGGGACCGGGTGCGGCTGAGCCTGGGCGGCGGCCGGTTCGCCGAGACCAGGTACGCGCAGGTGACGGTGGCCCGGGCGGCCTCCGAGATCGATGCCTCGATCCTGCAGATGGACCGCAACATCCGGGAGCTGTACGACGCGGCCGCCGCCGGCGAGGAGATCCCGATGCGGCTGCGGCTGCGGGCGCGGCGCGACCAGGTGCTCGGCACCGAGCGTGCCCTCGACGCGATGGAGAAGCTGTTCAAGACCGCGGGCGGTCAGTCCCTGGACCGCGGCAACCCGATCGAACGGGCGTGGCGCGACGCCCACGCCGGCGGCGTGCACGTCGCCAACGACACCGAGCGCGCGCTCGAGCTCTACGGGCGAGGCGCGTTCGGACTGCCGATCGAGGACAACATGGTCTGACGCCGGGGGCCGCGCGTTCCCGGGGCAACATGATCCGCCGGCGGTCACTCCCCGGCCGCGGGTTCGGCGGCCGACGCCTCGACCCGCCGTGCGACGTTCTCCTCCGTCGAGGCGCCCGGGGCCCACTCGGCGATCCACGGCCCGGTGCCCTCACTCTGGTCCAGCACCCCGGCCTCGAGCCAGGTGTAGCGGCCGCCGAGGACCGACGCGGCCAGGGTCCGGTCGACCTCGTCGGTGTTGTCCCACAGCGCCGCGGACAACCGGTCCACCCGCAGTCGGGACTGCTGACAGAACGCGTGCGCGAGCTCGTAGGCCGCGGCGCCGACGTCGGCGGCCTCCTCGCGCCGCTGCATGTCGGCCCGCACGCAGGTGGCGGACATCGCGAACAGTTCGGCGCCGATGTCCACCACTCGGCCGAGGAACTGCTGGTGCTGTTCCATCCCCGCCTGCCAGCGGGCCATCCCGTAGAAGGTGGAGCGGGCCAGCTTGCGTGCGTTGCGCTCGACGAACCGCAGATGTGTTGCGAGCGTGTCGAACTCGCCGTACGAGTTGGGTAGTTGTCCCTTTCCGGAGACCAGGTGCGGCAGCCACTTCGCGTAGAACCCGCTGGCGCCGAGGGCGGCCTTCGCCTTGTGCTGCAGGTCCGACTTCGGGTCCGCGAGGTCGCCCGCCGCGGTCAGGTGCGCGTCGACCGCCTCCCGGGCGACCAGCAGCCGCATGATCTCACTCGAGCCCTCGAAGATCCGGTTGATCCGCAGGTCCCGCAGCAGTTGTTCGACGGGGACCGCGCGTTCGCCGCGCGCGGCCAGCGAGTCCGCCGTCTCGTAGCCGCGCCCGCCGCGGATCTGGACCAGTTCGTCCGCGATCAGGCAACCCATCTCGCTGGCCCACAGCTTGGCCAGAGCCGCCTCGATCCGGATGTCGTTGCGGCCCTCGTCCGCCATCTGGCCGGACAGCTCGAGCACCGACTCGAGCGCGTAGGTGGTGGCCGCGACGAAGGAGATCTTGGCGGCCACCGCGCCGTGCAGGCCGACCGGCCGGCCCCACTGCACCCGCTGCCCGGACCACTCCCGGGCGATCTTCAGCGACCACTTCCCGGCGGCCGCGCACATCGCCGGGATCGCCAGGCGCCCGGCGTTGAGGGTGGTCAACGCGATCTTGAGGCCGTCGCCCTCCCGGCCGATCAGGTTCTCCCGCGGCACCCGCACCTGGTGCAGGCGGGTGACGCCGTTCTCGATGCCCCGCAGACCCATGAAGGCGTTGCGGCGCTCGACCGTGATGCCGGGCGCGTTCGCCTCGACCACGAACGCGGAGATGCCGCCGCGGTGGCCCTCGCTGCGCGGCACCCGCGCCATCACCACCAGGAGCTCGGCGACCACGCCGTTGGTGGTCCAGAGCTTGACGCCGTCGAGCAGGTAGGCCTCGCCGTCGGCGGTCGGGGTGGCGGTCGAGGCCATCCGTGCCGGGTCGGAACCGACGTCCGGCTCGGTCAGCAGGAACGCCGAGATCGCACCCCTGGCGCACCGGGGCAGGAACTCTCGCTTCTGGGCGTCGGTGCCGGCCAGTTTCAGCGGCTCCGGCACGCCGATCGACTGGTGTGCGGAGATCAGCGCGCCGAGGCTCGGGTGCACGGAGGCCACGAGCATCAGCACCCGGTTGTAGGCCACCTGGGACAGGCCGAGACCGCCGTACTCCGGTGGCACCTTCAGCCCGAAGCAGCCGAGCTCGACGAGTCCGCGGACGTACTCGTCGGGGATTCGGGCCTCCCGTTCGATCACCGAACCGTCAAGGCCCGCACAGTATTCGGTGAGCTCGGCGAGAAAGCGATCGGTCCGCGCGTCCTCCTCGGGGGCGGGCCGCGGGAACGGGTGCACCAGGTCCAGTCGGAACCTGCCGAGGAACAGCTCCTTGGCGAAGGACGGTTTGTCCCAGCCACTCTCCCGGGCTTCCTCCGCGACCGCGCGGGCCTGCTCTTCCGTGACCTGGACCGGTGCAACCATGATCCGCCTCCTCGACGGGCGATCGGAGAACCTACTGGCGAGTATTCCCCCGGGCCGCGTCACCGACAACCCCCCGTTCGGCCCGGCAGGTCCGGCGGGCCCGGGGGTGGGAGAATCGGCCGGGAGGTAACGATGGCCAGTTCGGCTAGACCGCCGGCGTACACACTGCGCCAGCTGTACGTGTTCGTGGCCGTCGCCGAGACCGGCACCATCCGGGCGGCGGCCGACCGGTTGCACATCTCGCAGTCGGCGGTCTCCCTCGCGGTCACCGAACTCGAACGCGGGCTTCGCGCGCAGCTCTGCGTGCGGCGGCGCGCGCACGGGGTCCAGCTCACCCCGACCGGTGAGCGCGTCGTGATGCGAGCGAAGGCGCTCCTCGAGCAGGCGGGGGACCTCGCGGCCGAGGCTTCCGGGGCCGAGGGCGTGCTGACCGGGCCGCTCGCCATCGGCTGCTACTCCTCGCTGGGTCCGACCCTGCTGCCGCGGCTGCTCTTCGAGTTCAACAAGCTGCACCCCGAGGTCACGGTCGAGTTCGTGGAGGACACCCAGGATCGGCTCGCGCAGCGGATGCTGTCCGGTGAGCTCGACCTCGCGATCGTCTACGACCTGGATCTGCCGCCCGCGCTGCGCCGCGCCCGCATCGACACGCGTCAGCCCACGATCGTGTTGCCCCCCGAGCACCGGCTCGCGGACGAGCCGGTGCTCGAACTCGCGGCGCTGGCCGACGAGCCGATGGTGCTGCTCGACGCGCCACCGAGCTCGTTCCACGCGCTGCACATGTGCAGCCAGGCCGGGYTCACGCCGCAGGTGCGGTTCAGGCCGAAGAACTTCGAGACTGCGCGCGCCCTCGTGGGTCGCGGGCTGGGCTGGACGCTGCTGATCCAGCGTCCCCAGCTCGACGTCACTTACGAGGGCCTGGGGGTGGTGGTCCGGCCCGACGTGCACCCGCCCCTGGCCGCCGTCGACATTCTTCTCGTGTGGCCGCAGGACGCGCTGCTGAGCCGGGTGGGCAGGGCCTTCGTCGCCTACGCGGCGGCCGAGGCCGGACCGAATCCTCAGGTTTCCTGAGGATTCACCTCGGATTCTTGCGCTTTTCACGCGATGTGATCCAGGTCAAGATGTTCGGCGAGCCGCTTTGTCGGCACGCGCGGGTGGCTACGTCCCTGCGCTTCCAGACGTGAAAGGCACCAACTCATGACGGCTACCGTCTCGGCGACTGCGCCGCAGGCACTGCACCAGAGGGCTCGCAAGGCCGCGCTGGGCAGCTTCGTCGGCACCGCGATCGAGTGGTACGACTTCTTCATCTACGGCACGGCCGCCGCACTCGTCCTCGGCAGCCAGTTCTTCCCCGGAAGTTCGGAACTGGCCGGCACCCTCGCCGCGTTCGCGACCCTCGCCGTCGGATTCCTCGCTCGCCCCATCGGTGGCATCGTGATGGGCCACTTCGGTGACCGCGTCGGCCGCAAGTCGATGCTCGTGATCTCGTTGCTGCTCATGGGTTTCGCGACCGTCGGTATCGGTGTGCTCCCCAACTATGACGCGATCGGTGTGTTCGCCCCGATCCTGCTGGTGACGCTGCGCTTCGTCCAGGGCCTCGGCGTCGGCGGCGAGTGGGGCGGCGCGGTCCTGGTCGCCACGGAGAACGCCCCCGAGGGCCGCAAGGGCCTGTACGGAGCGGCGCCGCAGATCGGTGTCCCGGCCGGCGTCCTCCTGGCCAACCTCGTCTACCTGCCGCTGACCGCGTTCATGAGCGACGAGACGTTTGCCGCGTGGGGCTGGCGGATTCCGTTCCTGCTCAGCGCCGTTCTCGTCCTGGTCGCGATGTGGATCCGACTCGGACTCGAGGAGAGCCACGAGTTCCAGGCGACAAGGGACCGGCCGCAGGAGACCAAACTGCCGATCGTCGAGGTCCTCACCAAGCACTGGCGGACGGTCCTGCTGGCGGGCGGAACGTTCATCGCCACCAACGGCATTGCGTACGCCTACATGGTCTACGTCCTCAAGTACGGCGAGAAGACCCTCGGCTTCAGCAAGACCACGATGCTGTTCCTGCTGATCGGATCGTGCCCGTTCTGGATGGCCGGCATGGCGTTCAGCGCGTGGAAGTCCGACACCCTCGGCCGCCGGACGGTCTACGTCCGCAGCTCGATCGCGCTGGTGATCGCCGCCGCGGTGTTCTTCCCGCTGATGGACACCGCCGTGCTGCCGGTCATGGCGGTCACGATGATCGGCCTGGGCTTCACCCTCGGCTGCTGCGCCGGCCCGCAGTCCGCGCTGTTCGCGGAGCTGTTCCCCCCGGCGATCCGCTACTCGGGTGCCTCCCTCGGCTACCAGGTCGGTGCCATCCTCGGCGGCGGCCTCGCACCGATCATCGCCACCGCGCTGTATGCGAGCTTCGAGACGTCGCTCGCGATCACCGGCTACTTCGTGCTGATCGCGCTGATCAGCCTCGCCAGCATTCTCGTGCTGAAGGTGCCCGGTACCGAGTCCTCCCGTCTGTCCGAGCAGGAAGAGGTCTGATCATGTCGACCTACTACCAGCCCCCGAAGTACTCGGCGTCGGACTTCGTGTCGATGACGCCCACCGACGAGGCCCTGCCCGTCGTCGTCGTCGGCGCCGGACCCGTCGGCATGGCCGCCGCCCTCGGCCTCGCGCAGCGCGGCATCCCCGTCACGATTCTCGAGGCGGCCGATCAGGTCTCGTTCGGCAGTCGCGCCATCTGCATCTCCCGCCACAGTCTCGAGGCCGCGGCGCGGCTCGGCTTCGGGGCCGAGCTCGAGAAGATCGTGCTCCCGTGGGTCGGCGGACGCAGCTTCTACCGCGATCAGCAGGTGCTGCACTTCGAGATGCGCAACGCCGACCACGACGTCCGGCCGCCGATGGTCAACGTCTCGCAGTCGGAGTTCGAGCAGATCATGGTCGACACCCTCGAGGCGAACCCGCTCATCACGCTGCACTGGTCCGCCAGCATCGCGGGCGTGCTGCGCGCCGACGACGAGGTGACCCTCGAGGTCGACACCGCCTTCGGCCAGCGCCACTTGCGCGCCCGCTGGGTCGTGGCCGCCGACGGTGGCCGCAGCCGCCTGCGCGAGCTCGCCGGTATCCGCATGCAGGGCAACAACTATTCGGGACGCTATGTCATCGCCGACATCCACTGGGAGTCGGCACTGCCGGCCGAGCGCATGGTCTGGTTCGACCCGCCGAGCAACCCGGGCTCGACGATCATCATGCACAAGCAGCCCAAGAACATCTGGCGCATCGACTACCAGCTCGACCCGTCGGAGGACGCCGAACTGGAGACCCAGGAAGACCGCATCCGCGACAGGATCACGCGGCATCTGGAGTGGCTGCAGAACGATCTGCCGTGGACCCTCGAGTGGCACGGCTTCTACAGTGCTCGCGCGCTGGCGCTGGAGGACTTCACGCACGGCCGCATACTGTTCGCCGGCGACGCGGCGCACCTGGTGCCGATCTTCGGTGTGCGGGGCCTCAACTCGGGCATGGAGGACGCCGAGACCCTCGCATGGCAGTTGGCATCGGTGATCCACGGCAACGCCGGAGAGGAACTGCTGCAGGCGTACTCGGTGGAGCGCCACGACGCGTGGCGGCAGAACATCGCGAACGCCGGCAAGAGCACGCTGATCATGTCGCCCGGCAGCCACGGCTACCAGACGACGCGCGACGCGATCCTGGCGCTGTCGGTGACCCGCCCCGAGTTCAGCCACCTGATCAACCCGCGCCAGTCCAGTGCCACCAATGCGCGGATCTCCCCGCTCACCTGGCCCACCCCGGCCGACGCCGACGGTGTCGCCGCCGGTGACCCGGTCGAGGACCGTCGGGTCCAGGTTGCCGACGGCAGCGAGTCGTCCCTGAACGTGCTGCGCGGCAACGGCTTCGCGGTACTGGGCGTGCGCGTCGACGCCGCCGCGCTGGCCGCCGCGACCGCGACCCTCGCCGGCGCGCTGGCACCGGAGTCGGTGCGCGCCATCCTGATCGGCTCGGACAACTCCGACGCCTCGGTCGCGGTCGTCCCCGACACCGAGGGTCAGGTCGCCGCCTCTCTGGGTGCCCGCGACGGCGAGGTGTTCGTAATTCGACCCGACGGCGTGCTGCTGTGCCGCGTCGACGGTGTCGGACGCATCGACGACGTCGTCCGTCACCTGAGCCTGGGCAACGCCCCGGCGGGTGCGTCGGCGACGGTCGACAACGGGCCCGCGATCGATCCGGCGGAGTTGCGCCGCGAGAACGTGTGGATGGGCCTGTCCGACGCGCTCGACCAGGTGGGCGAGACCGACCGCGAGGGCTTCCTGACCCGCCTCGCGCTGGTGCTCGGTTCGCAGGTGGGACAGCGCGAGTTCGAGGAGGCCATCGCGGCCGCCACCGACCCGTTGCTCACCGTCCCGGTCGACGTGAACACGGGTGCTTCCGTCGGTGCCTGAGAAGCTCTCCGCGCCCGGGGTCGCACGGCACACGCCGGCGGCCCCGGGCGCGTCTGCGTGGGGTGTCGTGTCGATCGCGCTCCTCGCGGGCGTGCTGGCCGCGAGCCAGGTCGGCAAGGTCATCGTCGCGCTGCCGGCGGTCCGGGGCGACCTGGGCATGAGCCTGACGGCATCGGGGGTCCTGCTGTCGTCGTACACGTTCGTCGGCGCGCTGCTCGGCAGTGCCGCAGGCGGATTCGTCGACCGGTGGGGCCGACGCCGGATGCTGGTGCTGGCCCTGGTGGTACTGGCCGTGGGCGCGATGCTCGGTGCCGTCGCCCCGTCCACCCCGGTGCTGCTGTTCTCCCGGATTCTCGAGGGCCTGGGGTTCATGGGGGTCGCGGTGTCGTCGCCCGCACTGATCGGCGCGGCCGCCGGCGTGCACCACCGCCGACTCGCCCTCGGCATGTGGGGGATCTACATGCCGCTCGGCCAGTTCGTCGCGATCGCCACGGGACCGTCGGTGATCGACGCGATCGGGTGGCGCGGCCTCTGGGCGGTCAACGCGGCTGCGTTGCTGGCGTGCGCGCTGCTGGTCGCCGTGGGGGTTCGGGAGGCGCCGTGCGATCCGTCCGCCGCCGCCGGACCGCCGCCGAAAAGCTCACGCGTGTGGCGTAACTCGACGGCCCTGCTGATCGCGCTGGCCTTCGGCACCTACTCGCTGCAGTACCTTGCCGTGATCGGGTTCCTGCCGACGATGTACGCCGCCGCCGGCCGGGCCGAGTCGACCGCCGCGGCCGCGACCGCGCTCGTGGTGCTGGGCAACATCATCGGAAACGTCAGTGCCGGAATGCTGCTGCACCGTGGCGCACGACCGGGCACGCTGATCGCCGTCGCCGCGGCGTCCATGGGCACGGCCGCGATCGTGATCTACGCCAGTTGGTCGCCGTTCGCGCTGTCGTACGCCGCCGCGGTGGTGTTCGCGACGATGGGCGGGCACCTGCCGGCCGCCGTGTTCGCGGCGGTGCCGGGCGCCGCGCCGTCGTCGCGGGAGACCGGGCCGGTCAACGGACTGGTGGTGCAGGCCTCCAACATGGGTTCGATCGTGGGTCCGCCGCTGGTCGCGGCGGTCGCCACCCACGTCGGGGGCTGGTCGGCGAGCCCGCTCGTGCTGAGCACGGTTGCGGGCATCTGCCTGATCGCGGGTCTCGCGGTGCGGGCCAGGGAATCTCGCTGACCCGCCCCGCATACGTCACTACAGGTCTGCGAGGACCTTCTCGATGCTGGTGACGAGCGCGACCGGGGCCTCGAACATCGCGTAGTGCCCGGCGTTGGCGAGCACGTCCAGCTCGCACTGCGGCAACTGCGCCATCCACGTGGCCTTCATCGTCTCGGCACCGAGTGCGGGATCATGCTCCCCGACAATGGTCTTGACCGGGATGGATGTCTGCGGCAGCTGGTCCGCGAAATCGGCACCCGCCCAGGAGCGCAGGTAGGCGCCGAACGCGGGGCGGGAGGTGAAGTCCACCGAGAACTGCGTCATCTGACGCAGCCACGTCGCGGACTGGCGGTTGCCGGTCGTGAAGTCGAGGATTGCGTACCGGTTGCCGTCCTCGTTCTCGGCGCCGCCGAACAGCGCCGCGCTGTCGTCGTCGAACGGCACGCCCGACGCGGGGACGGGGCTGATTCCGATCAGCGCGGTGACCCGGTCGGGGGCGTCGGCGAGCACGCGCAGCGCGGCGGCGCCGCCCATCGAGTGTCCGATGAGCGCGAAACGGTCCCAGCCCAGTTCGTCGGCCAGCGCCAGGGCGTCCGCCGAGATCTCCTCGAGCGTGAACTCGCCGGCCTCGTCAACCCGGGCGCCGTAGCCGCGGTAGTCGATCAGCGCGTAGGTGTAAGCACCGGTGTCGATCAGATCAGGCAGCATTCCCCACCCGGTGGCGGTGCCGAACCAGCCGTGCAGTGCGATCACCCGGACCGGTCCGTGGCCGACGAGCTCGTGTGCGATGGTCATTCAACTTCTCCTGCCTGCGGCGAATCTGTCTGTAGCGGTGTGGTGAACGGGACGGGCCCCGACCCGTCCCTGGTGAGGAGCGGGGCCGGGGCCCGGATGCTCAGGTCCTGCCGAACGAACCGGCGCGGTTACTGGACCTCGTCGAGGTCCACGCCCTTCGTCTCGCGGCTGAAGAGCAGTGCGATCACCGTGATCGACATCGTGACCACCAGGTATCCGACCACCATACCGACGCCGTAGTTGTCGATCAGCCAGACCGCGATGAACGGCGCGGGGGCACCGGCGATGATCGACGAGCCCTGGAACACCAGCGACGAACCGGCGTAGCGGTAGCGGGTCGGGAACAGCTCCGTGATCCAGGCGGCCTCGGGGCCGGCGAGCATGCCGTGGAAGAACGCGCCCACGCACACACCCAGCCACAGCATGGGCAGGCTCTCGAGCTGGACCAGCCAGAAGAACACCGGTGCCCACACCACGAGGATGACCGCGGGGACCAGCATCGCGGTCCGGCGGCCCACCCGGTCGGACCACGCGCCGCCGCCGATCATGCCGACGAACTGGAACAGGGAGGCGAACGTGACGGCCATGATGACGTCGCCGCGATGGAAGTCGAAATACGTGGTGGCGTAGGCGATCACGAACACGGTGTAGACGTAGAACGCGATGTTCTCGCCCAGGCGCATGCCGAGGCCGATCAGGACGGCCCGCGGGCGGCGCAGCGCCTCGAGGATGCTGGAACGTTCCTCGGTCTGCGGGGCCCTGGCGGCCTGCTCCTGCGCGGCCTTGAAGACCGGCGACTCCTCCACGCCGCGGCGCACCCAGAAGCCGACGATCAGCAGCGGGATCGCGAACAGGAAGGCGACGCGCCAGCCCCACTTGTCGAACGCGTCGTCCGCGAGGAAGAACGCGAGGACCGAGACGACGACGGTCGCGAGGACCGTGCCCATCGGCGCGCCGGCCTGCGGCCACGACGCCCAGAAGCCGCGCCTTTTCGGTTCGCCGTACTCGCTGACCAGCAGCACCGCGGCGCCGAACTCGCCGCCGAGCGCGAAGCCCTGGATCATGCGCAGCACGACGAGCAGGACAGTGGCCCAGATGCCGATCTGGTCGTAGGTCGGCAGCAGGCCGATGGCGGCGGTCGCGGTGCCCAGCAAGATGAACGTCGTGACGAGCATCGGCTTGCGGCCGTACTTGTCGCCGAGGTGGCCGAAGACGACGCCGCCCAGCGGGCGTGCGACGAAGCCCAGGCCCTGGGTGGCCAGCGCCAGCAGCAACTTCGTGATGCCGTCCTCGCCGGGGAAGAACAGCGGGCCGAGGACTGTCGCGGCGAGAATGCCGTAGATGGCGAAGTCGTACCACTCGAGCACGGCGCCGGCCATGCTGCCGGTGAGGACGCGCTTGAAGCTGGACTTGGACGGCTGGTCACTCAGAGGTGAGCCCGGGGGCACAGCGGGCTCGATGACGGTCGGTGATCCCATGACGGATCCTTTCGGGTGCTGAAGAGGAGGGGAGGTGGGTCAGAGCGCGAGGGTGACCTTTGTGCCACACGCGCGGGAGCAGCAGGTCATCATCGACTTGTTCTGAGCCCGTTCGGCTTTGGTGAGCACCATGTCGCGGTGATCCACCTCGCCGTCGAGGACGGGGGCTTCGCACGATCCGCACAGTCCCTCCTCGCAGTCGCTCTGGATGTCGATGTTCGACGCCCGCAGGGCGTCGAGCACCGTCTGGTCGGCAGCGACCTGGATGGTCAGGCCCGAGTCGCGGAGCTCCACCTCGAAGGAGTGCTCGTTGGCCGGGTCCAGGGTCGCGAGATTTGAGGTGAAGTGCTCGACATGCAGCGAGTCCTCGGGCCAGTGCGCGCAGGCCTCCTCGAGGGCGGACAGCAGGCGTTCGGGCCCGCACGAGTAGATCTGGGCGCCGTCCACCGGCGTCGCGAGCAGGGCCGGGATGTCGAGGCGGTTGCCGGCGGCGCTCGCGTGCACGGCGAGACGGTCGCCGTGGTCGGCGGTCAGCCGCTCGAGCAGTGCCATCGTCGCGACATCGCGTCCGCAGTAGTGGATCTCGTAGTCCCGGCCGGCGGCCTTCGCGTGGTCGGCCATCGCGGCGATCGGTGTGACGCCGATGCCGCCGGCGATGAACACGTAGCGCTCGGCGTCGGGGTCGAGCTTGAAGTGGTTGCGCGGACCGCGCATCTTCAGGGTGTGGCCGGCCTCGAGGGTGCGGTGCACGTAGCGCGATCCGCCGCGGCTCTCGGGCTCCTCGAGGACCGCGATCTCGTACGTGGACAGGTCGTTCGGGTCGCCGCACAGCGAGTACTGCCGGGACAGGTCGCCGAGGTCGACGTCGATGTGCGAACCCGGGGTCCACTTCGGCAGCGCCTTGCCCGACGGATCCGACAGGGTCACGCGCACGACGCCGTCGGCGGCCGGGGTGATCGCGTCGACGGTGACGGTCCGGGAGAGGTTGGTCTTGGACGGTTCGCCGATCTTGACCGGCTGGCGGTTGTCGAGTATCGACGGATCGGTGCGCTCCGGGTTCTTCGCCGGATCCCACTGCACCAGAACGTGGTCCGGTCCACGGAACGAGGTGTTGGGCAGGTAGGTGAACTCCTGGTTCGGCACGAGCTCCATGTGCGGCAGACGCTTGGTGAACTCCTCGAGGAAGATCTGCATCTCCATGCGGGCAAGGTTCTTGCCCAGGCACTGGTGGCTTCCGTAGCCGAAAGTGAGGTGGTCGCTGGAGTTCTCGCGGCGGATGTCGAAGTCGTCACCGTTGTCGAAGTGCCGCTCGTCGTGATTCGCGGACGACGTGACGATCAGCAGCTTCGAGCCCTCGGGGATGTCGATCCCGCCGATCGTGGTGTCGGCGGTGACCAGACGGCGCCAGGCTGCCACCGAACCCGAATGGCGCAGGCACTCCTCGACGGCATTGGGGATCAGGCTCGGATCGGCGCAGATCTCCTCCCAGACGCCGCGGTTCTCGAGCAGCAGGCGGAAGGCGTTGGCCGACGCGTTGGCCGTGGTCTCGTGTGCCGCAACGATTCCCGCCATCATCATCGAGTGCAGATAGGAGTCGGTGACGACGTCCGGCTGCTCCTGCTGCATGCGGATGCCGAACGGCATCCAGCCGTGGCCCGACGGGTCCCTGCGCATCTTCTCGAGAACCTGGCCGGCGTACTGCCAGAACTTGCCGACCGCCTCGGCGACGGCGACCTGCTCCTCGGGTGCGGGCCGCCCCCACGTGTTGACGGTGTGCGCGATGGAGTACTTGCGCAGCTCGTCCATGTCCTCCTCGGGCACACCGAGGAAGTGCAGGGCGACGGTGAGCGGGACCTCCCAGAGCATCTCGTCGACCAGGTCGGCGCGGCCGGTCTCGACGAAGCGGTCCACGTACTCGCGGGTGAGGCGCCGCACCATCGGCTCGTGGTGGACGAGTTCCTTGGGGGTGAACGGGTCCATGAGCACCCGCCGGCGCGGCATGTGTGCGGGCTCGTCCTCGTTCACGAGGGTGCGTGACATCGCGTAGTCGTACTTCGCGAGCGCCGCCGTCGCCTCGTCGGATACCGGGGTGATCTTCTCGAGTGCGATCGACGGCGAGAACAGGATGTTGTCGCGGAACACGGCCTTGACGTCCTCGTACCGGGTGACCACCCAGTAGCCGGTTTCGGGGCTGAAGAACACCGGCTCCTCGTCGCGGGACCAGCGCAGCGACGCGGCGGGGTCCACCTGGTACGGGCCCTCGAACGGGTCGAAGGCGGCGGCATTCGCGGAAACCGGGCACCCCGTGTTCTGCAGGGCGGTGTGGTCGATCGGGCACAGGCTCATGACTCTGACTTCTCCGAACTGTCTTGAACTGCAAAGTTACGAATAGCGCACATCGTGTATCGGTGAGCGAACTTCGCACAGAGTAAGCGCGGTCACATTCGGGGTCAAGA
>NZ_JBFUJP010000086.1:0-20232 GCF_056401315.1 Rhodococcus sp. P4_F5
ACCGCCAAGACCGGCACCGCCGTCGACCTCACCGCCACCGTCGCCCCGTCTGACGCCACCGGCACCGTCGAGTTCAAGGACGGCACCACCATCCTGGGCAGCTCCCCCGTCACCAACGGCACCGCGACGCTGAGCCACACCTTCACCGCCAACGGCAGCCACTCGATCACCGCCGTCTACAGCGGCGCCAATGGCTTCGCCACCAGCACCTCCGCTGCCGGCACCGTCGAGGTCAGCACTGACCCGGTCATCGTCGACACCACCACCACSCTGAACGTCCCGGCSACCGCCAAGACCGGCACCGCCGTCGACCTCACCGCCACCGTCGCCCCGTCTGACGCCACCGGCACCGTCGAGTTCAAGGACGGCACCACCGTCCTGGGCASCKCCCCCGTCACCAACGGCACCGCGACGCTGAACCACACCTTCACCACCAACGGCGCACACTCCATCACCGCCGTCTACTCCGGCGACGCCACCAACCGCACGTCCACCTCGGCAGCCTCGACCGTCGACGTCTCCACGGACCCGGTCATCGTCGACACCACCACCACCCTGAACGTCCCCGGCACCGCCAAGACCGGCACCGCCGTCGACCTCACCGCCACCGTCGCCCCCGCCGGCGCCACCGGCACCGTCCAGTTCAAGGACGGCACCACCAACATCGGCGGCGCAATCCCCGTCAACAACGGCACCGCCACGCTGAACCACACCTTCACCACGGATGGCACGCACYCCGTCACCGCCGTGTACTCCGGYGACGCSACCAACCGCACCTCGACCTCCACGGCCTCGAACGTCGAGGTCTCCACGGATGTCGTGGTTGCCGACACCACCACCACGATGAACGTGCCGGGTGAGGCCACCACGGGCGACCAGGTCGAGCTCTTCGCCCTGGTCAAGGACGGCGACAACAACCCCGCCGTCGGCGGCACCGTCCAGTTCACGATCAACGGCACCAACGTCGGCGGCGCGATCGCCCTCGTCGACGGCGGCGCGAAGCTCGACCACACCTTCGCCGCCAGCGGCGCGTACACCGTCGGCGCCGTCTACAGCGGCTCCGCGACGTTCAACGGCTCGACCGCGACGGCTGCGTCCGTCAACGTCACCGATCCGGCGCCGGTCGAGCTCGACACGGTCACCACGCTGACCGCGCCGGCGACCGCCACCAAGGGTGACGCGGTGAACCTGTCCGCGGCCGTCAAGACCCAGGCCGGTGACCCGGTCACCTCCGGCACCGTCACCTTCATGGACGGCGCCACCGCGATCGGCACCGCCATCGACGTGGTCAACGGCCAGGCGACCCTGTCGCACGCCTTCGCCCTCACCGGCGACCGGCACATCACCGCCGTCTACAGCGGCGCGTCGGGCCTGAAGGAGTCGACCTCGGCCGCATCCACGGTCACCGTCTCCGCCGGCGGCACCAACCCCGGTGGCACGGGTTCGCTGGGATCGCTCGGGAGCATCTTCGGTTCCTAGTTCCTCGCGCAACGTGACAACACCATGACGAACGCCCCTCACCGAAACGGTGAGGGGCGTTCGCCGTGCGGCGGCGTAGATTTCACGCGAATCGACGCCGCGCCTGCTTCCATGTCAACCGCCCGCGGAGGGTCGGCAATTGCCCTATGTTGACCGGATGACCATCGCCGTCTCCCGGCTCAGCCGGTCCACCGTCGCCGGGTACTCCCTCGGCTCGGTGGGCACCGGCGGCTTCGCCACCCTCCCCGGGCTGGTCCTCGCCTACTACCTGACCGACACCCTCGGGGTGGCGGCCGCCGCGGCCAGCGTGGTGGTGTTCGCGCCGAAGGCACTCGACCTCCTGGTGAACCCGCTGATCGGGTCCCGTAGCGACGCCGAGGCCGCCCGCACCGGCACCCGGCGGCGGTTCCTCCTGCTCGGTGCGCTCACCCTGCCCGTCTTCTTCGCGCTCACCTTCGCGGTCCCGACGGGCCTGTCCGCGTTGGCCGGATGCCTCTGGGTGGGTACGGCCTTCATCGCCGCCGCCGTCGCATTCAGCCTCTTCCAGGTGCCGTACATCGCGCTGCCCGCGGAGCTGACCGACGACTACCACGAGCGGTCCCGGCTGATGTCCTGGCGCGTCGCCCTGCTGGGGGTGGCGATCCTGCTGTTCGGGGCCGGCGGCCCGGCCTTGCGCGAACTCGGCGGCGGCGGCCGCCCCGGCTACCTGGTGATGGGTGTCGTCGCCGGGCTGATCCTCGGACTCGGCATGCTGGCCAGCTGGCGGATCGCACCGCGCGGTCCCGCCACCAACGTCGATTCGACTGCCTCGCACGGCATCTCCGAGAGCCTCGCTGCGGTGCGGTCGAGTTCCGCCTTCCGGTTCCTGCTCGGCACCTTCGTGCTGCAGGCCCTGGCAACCGGCTGCATGCTGGGCGGCGCCCAGTACGTGGCCACCTACGTGCTCGACGCCGAGGACGCGGTCTCGTTTCTGTTCGTCGCCCTGGTGGGCCCCGCGGTCGCAGTGATGCCGCTGTGGACGCGACTGGTCCGCCAGTGGGGCAAGCAGCGCGCCTTCTTCCTCGCCTCCGGGCTGTTCCTGGTCGCCGCGCTGGCCCTGCTGGGGCTGCTCTCCGGCCCCGGCGGCTGGGTGTACGCGGTGGTGGCGCTCGCCGGGATCGGCTACGCCGGAATGCAGATGCTGCCGATGTCGATGCTGCCGGACGTGATCAGCGACCACGAGACTCGGTCCGCCGGAGCCGTCCGGGCCGGCGCCTTCAGCGGGGTGTGGACGGCCGCCGAGACGGTGAGCATGGCGCTGGGACCGGCGGTGGTGCTGCTCGTCCTCGCCGCCACCGGATTCGTCTCGTCCGCCGGCACAGACCCGGCCCCCCAGTCCGACACCGCGATCACCGGGATCGTGCTCGCCTTCGCGCTGGTGCCTGCCCTGCTGGTGGCCGCCAGCATGTGGGCGCTGCGCGGCTATCGTCTCGCCGCCGAGGAACGGAACAGGAACCACTGATGCAGTTCGAACACACCCCCACCGAGATCCTCGCCCGGCTCGACGAGCTACGCGCGGCCGATGCCCCCACCGAGGGCGGGCGACTGCTGTCCTACGTCTACGACCCCGGCGTCGCCGAGTTGCACGACCTGGCCGGCGCCGCGGCACGGAAGGCGCAGTCGCTCAACGGACTCGACCCGACCACGTTCCCCTCCGTCGCGGCGCTCGAGCGGGACCTCGTCGGGCTGGCCCGCGACGTGCTCGCCGACGGGGTGGACGGCGTCGTCGGCTCCGTCACCAGCGGGGGCACCGAGAGCTGCATGCTCGCGGTGAAGTCCGCCCGCGACAGCTGGCGAGCGGCGACCGGCCGGGACGACCGGCCGACACTCGTGATCGGGTCCACCGCGCACGCCGCGTTCATCAAGGCCGCGCACTACCTGGACCTGCGACTGCGGGTGCTGCCGGTCGACCCGGCCACCTGCCGGCTCCGGCCCGCGGACGTGGCGGCGACACTGGACGAGGACGTCGCGCTGGTGGTCGTGTCGACGCCGTCCTACCCGCACGGGGCCCTCGACCCGGTCGCGGAGATCGCGGAAATCTGCGCCGCACAGTCTGTTCCGGTGCACGTGGACGGATGCATCGGCGCCTGGGTGCTGCCCTGGTGGCCGGGCGCGCAGGACCGTCCCGCCTGGGACCTCCGGGTGCCGGGGGTGGCGAGCCTGTCGGTGGACCTGCACAAGTACGGCTACGCGCCGAAGGGCGTCTCGGTGCTGCTCTACCGCGACCGGGACCGGCACCGCCGGCAGTGGTTCGCCACCAGCGCCTGGCCGGGGTACGCCGTCGTCAACCCCACCATGCTGGGCTCTCGGACGGTGATGCCCATCGCCGCCGGCTGGGCGGTGTCACAGGCCTTGGGGCGCAGCGGGTTCGCGGAACTCACCGGCCAGATCGCCGGGGCCGTCGAGCAGCTCCACAAGGTGGTGGACGCCGTCGAGGGCCTGCGAGTGGTCGGCGACCCGGTGGGCCCGCTGCTCGCGGTGGCCACCGACCCCGACGTCGACGAGTCGAGGCGGGTGGACCCGCACCGTTGGGCGGACGCCGCAAAGGAGCTGGGCTGGGTGCTGCAACCGCAGCCGGGACGCGTCCAGTCCGACGGCACCGCGTTGCCGCGCACGACCCACCTGACGATCACTCCGGTCACCGAGTCGGTCTGCGCCGAACTGGGCGATGCGCTTGCCGCAGCCGCGGATTCGGTCCGCGGCGTTCCCGGGGCCACCGCCCCCGCGGAGTTCGTGACGGCGGCCGGACAGATCCGCCCGGAGGACCTCACCAGCGAGAACTGTGCCGCGGTGCTGGGCCTGGCCGGCCTGGACCCGGAGGGTGGGCTCGACGGCCCGATGGCCGAGCTGCTGGCGTTGATCGAGGCGCTGCCCGAGCACGTCGCGGAGCGGCTGCTGGTCGAGTTCCTGGCCCGCTTCATGGAGTAGTCGACCGAACCCGGCTCGTCCCCCACCCACGGGCGCCGCGGACACCGGTGGGGGATGATGGAGGCAGGTCGGACAACGAGGGGAGGCAGCAAATGGACACCGTGGTCCTGTTCCTGCTGGCGTGCGCGGTCTACTGGTGGGCCCTGCTCTGACCTGACGTCCTCGGTCAGCGCGGCGCGGTCGGCTCCGGGCGCGCGTCGCCGGCTGCCCGGCACCGCTCACACAGGCCCCAGAACACGACCTCGGCCTCGTCGATCGCGAATCCGTGCGGGTCCGAGGGTTGCAGGCAGGGCGCGTGCCCGACGACACAGTCGACGTCGACGACGAGGCCGCACCCGCGGCACACCAGATGGTGATGGTTGTCCCCGGTCCGGGTCTCGAACCGCGCCGGGGAGCCGGCCGGCTCGATGCGGCGGAGGATCCCGGCGTTCACGCAGGCCCTGAGCACGTCGTACACCGCCTGCGTGGACACCGACCCGAGCTCCCGCCGAACCGCGGCGGCGACCCCGTCGGCATCGGAATGCGGCTGCGCGGCAACCGCATTCAACACCGCGACCCGCGGAGCGGTCACCCGCAGGCCCACCGAACGCAACTGCGCCTGGGGGTCGAGGTGGTCGTCGCCGTGCTGCATGAGCCAAGTATCCCCCTTCTCTGGAACAAGTCAAGAAAACGCGGCGCCGCACCTCCCCAATGTCACATCGGGGAACCACGGGGAACCCGATGTGACATTGGGGAGCTGTCGGAGACGGTCGGGCACCGGGAACAAACTCCCGACCGCCGCCGTTGAACGAACCGTTGGCGTCCGGACATGCCCCGGGCCTCACCCCTTTAGTCGCTACGTGCGACCACTCGCCGAGAGGCGCCTGTGGGACGTCAACGCGAAGGGCCGCCCACACTTGTGTGGGCGGCCCTTCATCTACTTCCGGTCCGGATCAGCGGACGCGTGGCTCAGGCCAGCGCCTTGATCGCCTTGGCGACGCCCTCACCGTAGGCCGGGTCACATGCGGTGCAGTTGTCGATGTGGCGCTGCACCACCTGCTCGGAGGCCCCGTTGATGGCGCGGGCGGTGTTGTCGAAGAGCACCTGCTTCTGCTCGGCGCTCATGTTGTTGAAGAGCACCCGCGGCTGCGAGAAGTAGTCGTCGTCGTCCGCGCGGTAGTCGAAGTGGTCCGCGACCGCGCCGACGGCCTGCGCGGGATCGCGGTACTGCGGCTGCTCCTGCCACCGCCCGTAGCTGTTCGGCTCGTAGTGCAGGGAGCCGCCGTTGTTGCCGTCAACCCGCATCRCCCCGTCCCGGTGGAAGTTGCTCACCGGGCAGCGCGGCGAGTTCACCGGGATCTGGTAGTTGTTCACGCCCAGCCGGTAGCGCTGCGCGTCGCCGTAGGAGAACAGCCGGCCCTGCAGCATCCGGTCCGGCGAGAAGCTGATGCCGGGCACCACGTGCGCCGGGTTGAACGCGGCCTGCTCCACCTCGGCGAAGTAGTTGTCCGGGTTCCGGTTGAGCTCCCACTCGCCGACCTCGATCAGCGGGTAGTCGCCCTTCGGCCACACCTTGGTCAGGTCGAACGGATGGTAGGGCACCTTCGCCGCGTCGGCCTCCGGCATGATCTGCACGCACAGCTTCCACTTCGGGAAGTCGCCCGCCTCGATCGCGTCGAAGAGGTCGCGCTGGTGGCTCTCGCGGTCGTTGCCGACCAGCGCGCCCGCCTCGGCGTCGGTCAGGTTCTCGATGCCCTGCTGCACACGATGGTGGAACTTGACCCAGAACCGCTCGCCCGCGTCGTTGATGAAACTGAAGGTGTGCGAGCCGAAGCCGTGCATGTGCCGGTACGACGACGGGATGCCGCGGTCGCTCATCACGATGGTGACCTGGTGCAGCGACTCGGGCAGGTTCGTCCAGAAGTCCCAGTTGTTGTTGGCGTTGCGGAGGTTGGTGCGCGGGTCCCGCTTGACGGCGTGGTTGAGGTCCGGGAACTTCAACGGATCACGGAAGAAGAAGACCGGGGTGTTGTTGCCGACGAGGTCCCAGTTGCCCTCCTCCGTGTAGAACTTGACGGCAAATCCCCGGATGTCACGCTCGGCGTCGGCCGCACCGCGCTCACCCGCGACGGTGGAGAACCGAGCGAAGAGCTCGGTCTTCTTGCCGACCTCGGAGAAGATCTTCGCGCTGGTGTACTTGGTGATGTCGTTGGTGACGGTGAACGTGCCGTAGGCGCCGGAACCCTTGGCGTGCATGCGGCGCTCCGGGATGACCTCACGGTCGAAGTGCGCGAGCTTCTCGAGGAACCAGACGTCCTGCAGCAGCTGCGGTCCCCGCGGACCGGCCGTCTGCACGTTCTGGTTGTCCGGCACCGGCGCGCCGACCGCGGTGGTCAGCTTCGAGTCGGTCGCCGAGGTGTTCTGAGGATCAGTGCCTTGAGTCATCTGTGGATCCCTTCCTTACTGGCCGAGCCCGGGGGCGTCGGCCACGTTGGACTGCGAACCTCGGTCGGAGCTACATCCGAAGGTGGGCGTGACCCGCCGCGAACCGTGGCTCGCGGCGTGGGGGMTGCTTCTCGGTCACACCAACACTGCAACACCTTTTCTGGAATTAGTCAAGATTAGGCCCGGCCTGTCGCGCGGCCGACTCCCGCCCATGCTCGCCCATCGCGGCGTCCGCCGTGGGGCGTTCACGCATTGTTCTCCCGGAAACGAATTCGAGGCCCGAACTCGGCACGGCACCCCTGCCGCCGAGGCGAATTCCGGAGGAGAGTGGTGATTGCGGGCCCAACTCACGAGAGGAGGCGAGGGCCGTGGACATGATGCATATGTTCATGATGTGGCTGCAGCAGATGGGCGTGACGCCACCGATGATGAACATGCCCCCGATGATGAACATGCCGCCGAAGTAGGTCGGCGAAGCAACAACCGACCCCGCACGCGGCCGGAGCCGCGCAGCGCGCCGATTCTTAATTGACATATGTCAAGAGGGTGGCAGGATCGGGTGCATGCCGAAGACGTTGCCGACCCTCGACGTGACCGCTCCGGTCTGCTGTGCGCCCGTCTCCGCCGCCCCCCTGACCGACGAGGCCGCGCTGCACGTCGCACTGCGGCTGAAGGCGCTCGCCGACCCGGTCCGGATCAAGCTGATGTCGATCCTGCTGACCGCAAAGGAGGGCGAGGTGTGCACGTGCGACCTCGCCACCGCCGTCGGCCTGGCCGAGTCGACGGTCAGCCACCACCTCGGCCAGCTCAGGAAGGCCGGCATGGTCCGCCCGACGCGACGCGGCATGAACGTCTACTACAGCGCACACCGGGACGCCCTCGAGGCGCTGCGGCTGGTCCTCGACCCGCACTGCTGCACCTGAGGGCCGCGGCCGTCAGGTGCCGACCGGCCGAACCAGCTGGGCCACCACGACGTAGTTGTCGTCGGTGGACTCCCCTTCCCGGACATCGCAATTGGCGAGGAGCAGGCGCCCGGCCACCGACTCGCGCAGCTCGTGGGCACCGAGCAGGGATCCCTTCGGCAGCGGGCCCGCGGTCTCGACCGCGTACTCCAGGATGCCCGCGGTCGTGCGGAGCACCACGCGGTCCCCGGGTTCGACCACCCGCAGCGCCCGGAACGGCGCGTCCCGCTTGGCGTAGTTGTGCCCCACGACCACGACGGTCTGCCGGGTCCCGGTCCCGGGAAGGCCGCTCTCGCCCCACCAGACCGGACGCTCGTCGACCGGGTCCAGCCGTTGCCCGCCGGGCCCTCCCCGCATCAACTCCTCGGGATGGAGCGGACTGCTCAGGTAGGTGGTCCCGGCGGGTGTCCGCAGCTCGATCTGCGTCGGCTCGGCCGGCGCGACAACCGCGTCCGCCGGTGGAGCCGCAGCGATGTGCGACTCCACCGGCGACCGGTCGGGCGGCGGCCCGGCCTCGGTACCCGAGCATGCGGGCGCCAGAACCAGCACGGCCGCCGCGACGAGCAGGCGGCCGGCGCTACGAGGCGGTGTTCGACGCATCGGCGGCGCGCCGGCGACGCACGAGGACCGTCCCCGCGGCGGCGGCCGCACCGAGGACACCGACACCGACCAACACGGCCGGGACGCTCACCCCGATCGACTGGGTACCCGTCGACGAATCCCCCAGCGCGAGGTCGACCGGGGGCAGTCCGCCGGCCAGTGCCTCGTCGCCGTCGGCGTCGGTGACGTAGTAGTCGACCACGTCGAATGCGCCCTTGCTGGTGTAGTAGCCGACCAGCTTCACACCGGTCCCCTCGACCACCGCGGTGGTGTCGTCGATCTTGGTGACGCCCTCCCCGTCGGAGGTGTGGTCGCCGATGACGACGTCACCGCCGACGCCGACGCCGTCCGCAATGTCCTTGGCGGCGTTGGCCTTGAGATCTTCGAGAGCCTTCGTCGCCTTCGTCGCCTCGGCCTGCGCGGCCTCGGACTTCGCCGTGGCCTCCTTGGCCTTGGCCGCCGCCGCGTCGGCCGCGACCTTGGCGTTCTCGGCGGCGAGGTAGAGGTCCTGTGCCTTCGCGCTCGCCTCGTCGGCCGCGGCCGCCTTCTTCGTCGCCTCCGCCGCCTTCGCGTCGGCCTCTGCCCGCTTGTCGGTCGCCGACTCCCCGGCGGCGACCGCTGCGGCGCGGGCCTTCTCGGCCGCATCTGCGGCTTCAGCGGCCTCGCGCCTGGCCGCTTCGGCGGCCTTGGCCGCGTCCGCTGCCGCCTTCGTCGCGGCGTCGGCAGCCTCGGTCTCGGCGCTCGCCGCGGACTCGGCCTTCTTCGCCTCGGTCTCGGCGGCGCTCGCCCTCTGCTGCGTGTCCCTCGCCGCGACGGCGAGGCGCTTGGCCTCCCAGGATGCCGCCAGCGCCTCGAGCTTCGCGGCCGCCGCCTTCGCGAAATCCCGCTCCTTCCAGGCCTCCTCGGCCTCCTTCTCCTTGTCCGCGACCTGCTGCGCCTTGGCCTCGGCGGCGGTCTTGGCCTCGTCCGCCTTGGCCTGCAGCGCATCGGCCTCGGCGCGGGCCTTCTCGGCCTCCGCCGTCTTGGCGCCGGATCCGGCGGCCTTCGCGGCCTCCTCCAGCTCGGCCGCGCGCGCGGCGGCCGCATCCGCCGCGGCCTGGGCGGTCTCGGCGACCTGCTTCGCCTCGACCGCAGCGGCGTCGGCAACCTTGGCCTCGCCCTCGGCCTGCTTCGCCGTCTGCTCGGCGGTCGCGGCCTGCTCCTGGGCCTGGTTCGACTCCACGGCGGCCTTCGTCGCCTCGACGCTCGCCTTGGTCATCGCCTCGGTCGCGCTCGCGGAAAGTTCGGTCGCCGCAGCCGAATCCGTGCCCGCCTTGACTGCCGCGTCGGCAGCCTTCTTGGCCTCGTCGGCCGCGGCCTTGGCCTTCGCCTCGGCGTCGGCAATCGCGGCCTTGTCCTGCTCGGAGGACCCGGTGCTCCCGGCTCCCGAACTCCCGGTCCCCAGGCTCCCGGTCTCCTGCTTCTCCGTCGCGGTTCCGGTCTCCTGCTCCTCCGTCGCGGTTCCCGCTCCGGTGTCCGTGCTGTCGGCCCCCGCCTCCTGCTTCACCGGTTCGGTGGCGGCCTTCTCGGTGCCTTCTACGACCGTCTCTTCGGTGACCGCTTCCTCGCTACAGGTGACGGCCGGGTCCGCGCCCGGGATGCACTTGACCTCCGGGTCAGCCGACGCGATGCCGGTGGCGCTCACCGCGATTCCGAGCGCCAGCACCGCCCCGGCCGCCGCGGCCCGGACCCTCCGAGTACTGACAATGGACTGCTCCGACATGGTCTCAACCTCTTTCGGTCTTCATTCGAAGACGGTGATTCGACAACGATCGTGGCACCCGAAAACGGTTCTGCTGTGGGCAGTTCCGACATGGGCTTGCCTTTACTTCGGCGTTGACAGCCGGAGCGTTACCGATGTAGTCCGAAGGGTTGAGACGGCGCGAGCGCGCTAGCCGGGGAGGTCGGCCGGCGATTCCGCCGAGGCCTCCGCGGCGGCCTCCGCGGCGACCACTCCGGGTCGGGCGACCGCCTCGAGCGCCACCAGCGCGACCACCGCGAACAACGCGATCAATCCGACCACGAGCCCCGTCGGGTAGCGCCAGAACAGCAGGATCGCCACCGCCACGGCGACGATCGCCACCCGCAGCGGCACCCGCAACCTGGCCGCCCACACCTCGTAGGGCCGGGGCGGACGGTCGGCCCCGAGCCGGCGGAGCGCGTCGACGCCGCGGCGGAATCCGCTGCGGACCGCCAACGCCGAGCGGGACCCGCCGGTGAGGTAGCCGACCAGCGCGACCACCACTCCGAGCGCGAAGAAGGCCCGCACGGTCGTCTTCAGCGGCACGCTGAGCGTGTCCACGATGGCCGAGGCAGCGGCGGGTGAGAGCACGTCGCTGGGGATGTCGTCGATGTAGACCGACCGCGCGACGTTCAGCGCCAGCCCGAGCAACGCCGTCGCCACGGCGACCCCGAGTCCGACGAGGGCCAGTGCCCGCAGTCGCTGGCCGCGCGGCGCCGCAAACACCGCGCCGATGGCGGCGACGACGGCCAGCCAGGGCAGCCAGGTCGCGGCGCTGTTCAGGGCCCGCACCGCCTTCTGCGCCTTGACCAGGTCGGACGACTGGAAGAGGACGAATTCGACGTCGATGTCCGGGATCTTGTCCGCGAAGGCGAAACCCCGCTGGACCAACTGGTCTCCGACGTTCGTCAGGATCGGGCCGAGCGGGACGCTGACCGTGCCCTTCTCGTCGATCTCCACCACGCTGGTGTCGCCGGTCGCCACCGCGACGAGCTTCTGGTGGGCGATCCGGTTCGCCTCCACCCAGGCACGCTCGAACTGGTCGGTCTGCACGACCGAGAGCACGGTCTCGTGGATGAAACTCTTCGCCTGGCCGGCAATCACCGGGGCCAGGCCCACTACCTGCTGCGGCACCCGCGGCGCGGTCTCGGTCAGCGCGGTCAGCGCGTCCGCGGTGATCTTCTCGATGTCCAGCCGGCCGAACAGCTGGTCGGTGACCTGGTCCGCGATCTCGGCCTGCACCTCGGGCTGACTCGCGAGCGGGGCCACCGTCTGCACGTACCGGTCGGTGTCCATGATCTGGCTGTTGGTGAACCGCGCGACCAGCGACCCGACCGTCAGCAGCGCGACCAGCAGGATCAGGAACCCCGACAGGGTCCACCGCAGCGCATTGTGCAGCCCCCGACGCCGCACCCCCGCGCTCTCGGCCACCTGCGCCCGCAGTCGCAGCAGCTCCGCTCTCTCCGACGTGTCCAGCGGTTGAGATCCCTCAGTCGACGCCATACCAGGGATGATCCCCCGGTGGCGGAGACCGCGGGCAGGCCCAGATGCCGATTTCACCCTCTGCGGATGAGGGCGCCGGCGACGCATTCACGTGCTGCAGCCGTCAGGCCCGGGGCGCACCGGTCATGATCGTGACCAGGCGACCCGGGCCTGACGGTTCAGGCAGACAGCCACTCAGGCGCCGGCGGCCTCGCGCTCCGCGACGAGGTTGAGCGCGATGTCGACGAGCATGTCCTCCTGGCCACCGACCAGCTTGCGCTTGCCGGCCTCGAGCAGCAGGGTGCGCACGTCGATGCCGTAGCGCTGCGACGCCGTCTCCGCATGCCGCAGGAAGCTCGAGTACACGCCGGCGTAGCCGAGGGTGAGGGTCTCGCGGTCGACGCGGACCGGCCGGTCCTGCAGCGGCCGGACGATGTCGTCGGCGGCGTCCTGCAGGGCGAACACGTCGCAGCCGTGCTTCCACTCGTGCAGGTCCGCGACCGCGATGAACGGCTCGATGGGGCAGTTGCCCGCACCGGCACCGTGCCCGGCGAGCGAGGCGTCGACGCGGAAGACGCCTTCCTCGACTGCGACAACGCTGTTGGCCACCGACAGGGAGAGGTTCTCGTGCGCGTGGATGCCGATCTCGGTGCCCTCGTTGAGGACGTCCTTGTAGGCCCGCACGCGGTCGCGGACGCCGTTCATGGTCAGGCGTCCGCCCGAATCGGTGACGTAGACGCAGTGCGCGCCGTACGACTCCATCAGCTTGGCCTGCTTCGCGAGCTCCTCGGCGGGCGCCATGTGGCTCATCATCAGGAAGCCGGAGACGTCCATGCCGATCTCGCGGGCGGTCTCGATGTGCTGCGCGGAGACGTCGGCCTCGGTGCAGTGGGTGGCGATGCGCACCGAGCGCACGCCCAGCTTGTACGCGTGCTTGAGCTCCTCGATGGTGCCGACACCGGGCAGCAGCAGGGTGGTCAGCCGGGCGTTCTGGATGGACTCGGCCGCGGCCTCGATCCACTCCCAGTCGGTGTTCGAGCCCGGGCCGTAGTTGACGGAGCCGCCGGCGAGGCCGTCACCGTGCGCGACCTCGATGGCGTCGACACCGGCAGCGTCGAGGGCCGACACGATCCGCTTGACGTCCGCCGGGGAGATCCGGTGGCGCACCGCGTGCATGCCGTCGCGGAGGGTGACGTCCTGGACGAAGATGGTGGGGTTGGTGCTCATCGGGTGGCTTCCTTCTTCTGGGCGATCCGCTCCGCGATCTGCTGTCCGGCGGAGGTCATGATGTCGAGGTTGCCCGCGTAGGCAGGCAGGTAATGGCCCGCGCCCTCGACCTCGAGGAAGATCGACACCTGGTGGGTGGGGCGGTTGCCCTCGACGACCAGGGTCTCGACCGGCTGGTCGGCGGGGATCTCGGTTATCTGGACCTGCTGCTTGAGCCGGTAGCCGGGCACGTACGCGGAGACGTCGCCGACCATCTTCTCGATGGACCGGCGGATCTCGTCGTGCGTCTCCGGGTTCGGGGCGTCGACCAGGCAGAACACCGTGTCGCGCATGATCAGCGGCGGCTCGGCGGGGTTGAGGATGATGATCGCCTTGCCGCGCTTGGCGCCGCCGACGGACACGATCGCGCTGGACGTGGTCTCGGTGAACTCGTCGATGTTGGCGCGGGTACCCGGGCCGGCAGACTTGGACGCGATCGACGCCACGATCTCGGCGTACGCCACCGGGACCACCCGGGAGACGGCCGCGACCATCGGGATGGTGGCCTGGCCACCGCACGTGACCATGTTGACGTTCGGGGCGTCGAGGTGGTCGTCGCCGTTGACCGCGGGGATCACGAACGGACCGATGGCAGCCGGGGTGAGGTCGATCATCCGCTTGCCGAGCGGGACGAGACGGTCGTTGTTCACGACGTGTGCCTTCGCCGACGTCGCGTCGAAGACGATCTCGATCTCGTCGAAGTTCGGCAGGGCGACGAGGCCCTCGACACCCTCCGCGGTGATCGGCACGCCGAGGGCGGCGGCCCGCGCCAGTCCGTCCGACGCGGGATCGATGCCGACCATGGCACCCATCTCCAGGTGCTCCGAGTGATTGAGGACCTTGATCATCAGGTCGGTGCCGATGTTGCCCGATCCGATGATCGCGACCTTGACTTTGCTCATGCTTCCTTCTCTTCCACGAATCGAGCGGTAACGGTGCCGAGACCGGACACGGTGACGGTGACGGTGTTGCCGGCGGCGACGGGCGCCATCGGGCCGAGGGCACCCGAGAGGATGACCTGACCGGCGAGCAGCGGCTGGCCGAGGTCGCGGGCGGCGCGGGCGAGCCACACCACTGCCTCGATCGGGTCGCCCAGGCAGGCGGCGCCGTTGCCGGTGGACACCACGACGCCGTCGACCTCCATCGACATGGTCACGTCCACCGGGGTCACCTCGTCGAGGGTGCGACGCTCGGTGCCGAGGACGTACACGCCGGACGACGCGTTGTCGGCGACGGTGTCGCCGAAGCGGATGTCCCAGTTCTCGACGCGGCTGTCGCAGATCTCCAGGGCGGCGACGGCGTACTCGATCGCGCCGCGGACCTGGGCCGCGTCCAACGGGCCTTCCGCGAGGTCGGCGGCCAGCACGAACCCGACCTCACCCTCGATCTTGGGCTGGATCAGCCGGCTCATCGGGATGTCGGAGCCGTTCGCGAAGTCCATGTCGTCGAACAGGACGCCGAGGTCGGGCTGGTCGACGCCGAGCTGCTGCTGGACGGCCACCGAGGTCAGGCCGATCTTGCGGCCCACCACGACGGCGCCCGCGGCCAGCCGGCCATCGTTGACCCGCTGCTGTACGGCGTAGGCGGCGGCGAGGTCGTCGGCGCCGATCAGGTCCCGCACCGGCGCGCAGGGCACGCCGGACGCGGCGGCGGACGCGAGGCGGTCCGCGGCGGCGGCGAGGTCGGACTCGCTCGCCGCGATGGAATTCGTACTCATGAACACACTGTTACTGCACTCGGTCGGGCAAACCAGCCATTCGTCTCACTCAGCGATACGCTCGAACGATGCCCGGTCCCGCGAACCTCGACACCGTCCTCGGCAAAGCGGTGACGATCCTGCGCTCCTTCCGCCCGGAGGACCAGGCCCTGCCCCTCGCCGAACTCGTCCGGCGGACCGAACTGCACAAGGCGACGGTGCACCGCCTCGCCGGCGAACTGGTCGCGAACAGGCTCCTCGACCGCGTCGACAGCGGCTACCGGCTCAGCGGCGGCCTGTTCGAACTCGGCATGCTCGCCTCGCTCGAGCGCAGCCTCCTCGAGATGGCGATGCCGTTCCTGCAGGACCTCTACGAGCGGACCCACGAAACTGTGCACCTCGGCATCCGGGACGGCCACGACGTCGTGTACGTCGCGAAGATCGGCGGCCATCGCCAGGCGAACGCCCCGTCCCGCACCGGGGGCCGGATTCCGTTGCACTGCTCCGCGATCGGCAAGGCGCTGCTCGCCTACTCGGATCCGGAGTTGCAGCGCGAGGTGCTCTCGGCACCGATGGTCCGGCGCACCCCACACACCGTGGTGGCGCCCGGCATCCTGCGCAAACAGCTGACCAAGGTCGTCGAGACCGGGGTCGCGTTCGAGCGCGAGGAATCGGCGCTCGGCATCACGTGTGTGGCCGCTCCGGTCCTCGGGCGGGACGACGAGCCGGTCGCGGCGATCAGCGTCACCGGCCCGACGAGCCGGTTTCGACCCGAGATGCAGGTTTCCGCGGTGCGCGCGGCGGCCGCGAGCCTGGGCAGCACCTACGTCCGCCGCGACCAGCTCCGCTAGCGACGACCCGGCGGCCGCCTACCGCTTCCGGTCCCCGGCGCGCAGCAGGTTGCTGGGCACCGGGTGCCCCACCACGTCCTGCGCCACCCGGGCGGCGTCGATCGAGCGCTGCAGGTCGACGCCGGTCTCGATGCCCATGTCCTGCAACAGGTAGACCAGTTCCTCGGTCGCGATGTTGCCGCTGGCCCCCGGGGCGAACGGGCAGCCGCCCAGTCCGCCGGCCGACGCGTCGAGCCGGAGCACGCCCTCGCCGACCGCCGCGACGGCGCACGCCAGGCCCGCGCCGCGGGTGTTGTGGAAGTGCGCACCCAACGTCACCGGGCCGACGCGATCGCGCACCGCGCCGATCAGTCGCTGCACCCGAACCGGGGTGGCGGTGCCGATGGTGTCCGCGATCGCGAGCTCGTCGGCGCCGAGTTCGCACGCCCGCTCCACGATTCGGAGCACCCGCTCCGGCGGTGTCGGCCCGTCGAACGGGCAGTCCCAGGCCGTGGCGACGATGACCTCGACACTGCCGCCGGCGTCGTGCACCACGGCGGCGACCTCCCCGACCTGCTCGGTCGCCTCCTCGGTGCCGATCCGGACGTTCGCGCGGCTGTGCCCGTCGCCCGCGGACACCACGTACTCGAGGTCGGTGATCCCGGCCGCGACGGCCCGCCGCGCGCCGCCCGGGCTGGCGACCAGCGCGGAGAAGCGCACGCCCGGCCACCGGTGCAGCAGCGCCGCGACCTGCTCGGCGTCGGCCATGCTCGGCACCGCCCGCGGCGAGACGAAGGCGGTGGCCTCGACGCGTCGCACCCCGGTCGCGACGACGGCGTCGAGCAGCAGCGCCTTGGCCTCCAGGCTCACCGGCGCCTCGTTCTGCAGCCCGTCACGCAGGCCGACCTCCCGAATCTCTACGCGCACAGGGGGTTCCGCTGCCGATCCGGCCATCTCAGATCACCCCCGCAGCGCGCAGCCGGGCCTGGTCCTCGGCATCGCGGCCGAGCAGTTCGCGGTACACCTCGGCGTTGTGAGTGCCGGGAACCGGTGCGCCGGCGGACCGAACCGAGCCGGGGGTCGCGCTGAGCTTGGGCACCACCCCCGGGCCCCGCACCGCCGCGCCGATCCGTTCGTCGTAGTGGTCGACGATCATCTCCCGCGCCAGCAGCTGCGGGTCCTCGACGACGTCGGCGACGGTGTTCACCGGCCCGGCCACCACCCCCGCGTCGGTGAGCCGGTCCACCAGGGTCGAACTGTCCTGCAACGCCACCCACTGCGCGATCAGGTCGTCCAGCTCGTCCTGGTTCCGGCCGCGGGCCACGTGGTCGGCGAACCGCGGGTCGGCGGCCAGCTCCGGCTGCCCCATCACCGCACACAGCCGCGCGAAGACGGTGTCCTGGTTGGCGGCGATCACCACCCAGCTGCCGTCGCGGGTGGCGTAGAGGTTGGACGGCGCGATGCCCTCGAGCCGGGTCCCGGACGGCCCGCGCACGATTCCGCCGCGGTCGTAGTCGGGGATGGTGGACTCCTGCACCGCGAGGCAGGCCTCGTTGAGCGCGACGTCCACCACCTGGCCGCGTCCGGTGGCGTGGCGCGCGACCAGGGCCGCCAGTACCCCCTGCACCGCGAACATGCCGCCGAGGGTGTCCCCGAGTGACAACGCGATCCGCGGCGGCGGCTGGTCCGGGTAGCCGTTGAGGTGCCGGAATCCGCTGACCGCCTCGGCCACCGAGGCGTACCCCGCGCGGCCGGCCAGCGGTCCGGTCTGGCCGTACCCCGAGACCCTCGCCAGCACGATGCCCGGATTGCGCTGCGCGAGTATGTCGTATCCCAGGCCCCACCGCTCGAGGGTGCCCGGCCGGAAGTTCTCGATCACCACGTCCGACTTCGCCACCAGGTCCAGGAACACCTGTTGGCCGTCCGGCACCCGCAGGTCCAGGGTGATGCACCGCTTGTTCCGGGCGTGCACCGTCCAGAAGAAGTGGTAGCCGTCCTGCTCGGCCTGGCCCCACGTGCGCAGCGGGTCCGGCCGGTCCGGCGCCTCGATCTTGATGACGTCCGCGCCCAGGTCCCCGAGCAACCGGCCGGCATAGGGCCCGGCGATCAGCGACCCCAGTTCGAGCACCCGGATCCCGTCCAGCGCCCCCGTCGTCGATGCGTCCTGTCCACCGTTCATGCGTCGAGTGTGCACCTGTTCCCCGCCCCACTCGGGCGATGCCCCCGCAGATGCACACTCGGCGCGGGCCCGAGACGTCCTCACCCGTTCCGGGTGACGCCCAACCGCCGGCAGGCCCATAGCGTCGACGCCATGTCGAACGAACATCGCACGTCGTCCGAGAGCAGCACGAAGGCTGTGGCCATCGTCGCGCTGGTCGCCCTCATCCTCACCACCGCGCCGGTCATCATCGCGCTCTTCCTCTGATCCGACCGACGCCCGATCCGACCCAAGCCTGATCCGACCGACGCCGTCACGCATTCCCAGAACGAAGGAACCCCATGGACGACAAGACCCCCGGAGGCTGGGGCGTATTCGCCGGCCTGATGCTCGTCATGATCGGCACTTTCAACGCCATCGAGGGCATCGTCGCACTCACGGCGCCCAGCCGGATCTTCGCCGGCGAGGAGAAGCTCATCATCCTCGACTACGACCGCGCCGGCTGGGTGCTGATCATCTGGGGCATCCTGCTCCTGATCGCCGGAATCGGTCTGCTGGCCGGCGCCACCTGGGCGCGGGTCTTCGGCGTGTCACTCGCCCTGCTCAACGCGATCGGTCAGGTTGCCTGGATCGGTACCCAACCGTGGCTCTCCGTCATCCTGATCGCCCTGAACGTCGGCGTCATCTGGGGCCTGACCGTGGGCTGGCCGGCGGACCGCGTCCGCACATCGAATGTCGTCGCCTGACCTGGACGACCCACCCGACCACAGTCGGCCGCGCGTCCCTGACGCCAAGTTGACTGTGCCCGTGGCGAAGTCCTCGAACCCAGCGATATCCCCCAGCTCGGCGCGGAAGTCCTCGAAGCTGTCGATGGCCGTGGCCAAGGAGGCCCTCGAGGTCCAGAAGCAGACGGCCCGGGGCTGGTTGAAGCGGACCTCGGTCGGCCGGACGGTCGCGCGGGTCATCAAGGCGATCATCGACATCGAGCTGGCCGACCGTGCCATGACTCTCGCCGCGCAGGAGTTCATATCGGTGCTGCCGGTGATCATCGCGGTCGGCACCATCTCAAACCTCGACCCGGTCGCGGACTCCATGTCCGAGCAGCTCGGTATCGACCCGTATTCGATGGGGTTGACCACCACGACCGTCGACGCCGTCACCGCCGACGCCCCCACGTTCGCGACATTCGGCGTGTTCGGCCTGCTCATGGTGATCCTGTCCGGCACGTCCTTCGCCCGCGCGCTGGGCCGGCTCTACGGCCGGGTCTGGGAGATCCCGACCCTGTCGGTCCGCCGCGGCTGGCGTTGGGTGGCCGTGCTGTTCGCCGTGGCGATCTCCGTCGGCCTGATCAGCGGCACCCAGCACCTGACCGGGGTGCGCTGGTTCGACGTGCCACTGGCCTTCGGCCTGGAACTGGGCATCTGGTTCGCACTGTGGACCGCGGTGCCGTACCTGCTCACCGAGGGTCGGCTGGCCGGGCGGTTGCTGTGGGCGACCGCAGCTCTGACCGCCGTCGGACTGGCGCTGGTCCGGATCGGGGGCCGGATCTACCTGCCGCTGGCTGCCGACTCGGCGCAGCGCAAGTTCGGTGCGCTCGGCCTGGTGTTCACCACCATCAGCTGGATGTTCGTCCTGTCCGGGGTGATCGTCGCGGCTGCCGCGATCGTCAAGGCGCTGGCCCTGGACGAGGGCCCACTCGGACGTCTGCTCCGCGGCCCCGCCCTCACGCCCGAGCCCTGAAACGACTTCTCCCCAATGTCACATTGGATACCCCATGAGTACCCGATGTGACATTGGGGAGAAACGGAAAGCGGTTGACTACCGAGCGACGAGCAGCTCGGCGATCTGGATGGTGTTGAGCGCGGCGCCCTTGCGCAGGTTGTCGCCGCAGACGAACAGCGCCAGCCCGCGACCGCCGGGGACGCCCGGGTCCTGACGGATCCGGCCGACCAGCGACGGGTCGGAACCGGCCGCCTTCAGCGGGGTCG
This sequence comes from Rhodococcus sp. P4_F5, assembly GCF_056401315.1. Lineage (NCBI taxonomy): Bacteria > Bacillati > Actinomycetota > Actinomycetes > Mycobacteriales > Nocardiaceae > Rhodococcus > Rhodococcus sp. P4_F5. The sequence continues at coordinate 19,633 of NZ_JBFUJP010000086.1, forward strand.
GGACGTCGACGAGCTCGACGCCCGGCGCCTCCGCCAGCAGTTCCTTGGCGCGCTCGACGGACAGCGGGTTGCCGAACTCGGCGTTGATCGCCAGGGAGTGCCCGGTGAACACCGGAACGCGCACGCACGTGCCGCTGACCAGCAGGTCGGGCAGGCCGAGAATCTTGCGGCTCTCGTTGCGCAGCTTCTGGTCCTCGTCGGTCTCGCCGCTGCCGTCCTCGACCAGCGCACCGGCCAGCGGGATCACGTCGAACGCGATCGGCGCGACGTACACGTTGGGCTCGGGGAACGCGACGGCGCCGCCGTCGTGCACCAGCTTCTCGGCGTCGTCGATGACGGCGCGCGCCTGGGAGGCCAGCTCCTCCACGCCGGCGAGTCCGCTGCCGGACACCGCCTGGTAGCTGCTGACGATCAGCCGCTGCAGGCCTGCCTCGTCGTGCAGCACCTTCAGCACCGGCATCGCGGCCATGGTGGTGCAGTTCGGGTTGGCGATGATGCCCTTCGTCGGGTTCTTCGCCTCCTCCGGGTTCACCTCGCTGACCACCAGCGGGACCTCGGGGTCCTTGCGCCACGCGGACGAATTGTCGATGACGGTGGCGC
>NZ_JBFUJP010000087.1:0-20146 GCF_056401315.1 Rhodococcus sp. P4_F5
CGGCAGGCTTGGCGGCGGCCGGCTTCGCGGCGGCGGGCTTSGCGGCGGCAGCCGGCTTGGCGGCGGCCGGCTTGGCGGCCGCGGCAACCTTGGCCGGGGCGGCCTTGGCGGCGGCGCTCACCTTGCTGGCGGCGGACTCGGTGGTCGACTCCGCCTTCTCGCCGGCACCGACGAAGCGGCTCGCGACATTCTCGCCCGCGTCGGACACGGCATCGCTTACCTCGTCCGCGACGTCGCTGATCTTCTCGGCGGCGCGACCGGCGAGCTTGGCGGCCTGCTCGCCGACGGCGCGGGTCTGGCGGGCCACGGTGCCGAGGGCCTCCTCGGTCAGGGTGGCGGCGTCGCCGAGCACGGACTCGGCGCGCTCGATGCCCTCTTCGACGGCCGGCTGGTTGCGCAGCCGCTCGACGGTCTCCTCGCCGCGCTCGGCGAGCGAGGTGTAGATGTCGGACGCGACCTTCAGGTACGCCTCGGCGACCTTGCGCAGCTCCTCGGCGGTGAACTTCTCACGCAGCTCGGCGAGCTCCTCGGGCAGCTCGGACGGCAGCCCGGCGAGGCGCTCGCGCAGCGCCTCGACACCCTCGTTGAGGTCGTCGGCGAGGCTGGCGAAGCGCTCACGGGCACCGTCCACGGTGGCACTGGCGTCGACACCCTCGTCGGCACGCTGGCGCACCTGGGCGACGACGTCCGCGACGGCCTGGACGACCAGGTCGCCCGCGCCGACGGCGGCGTACAGGGGGGTCTTCACGCTGTCGAAGCTGAGGTCAGTCATTGGTGTTCTCCTGTTCAACGGATGAGGAATCGAGACGGGGGTTGTTCTCACGACAGAACGACTCGTAGATCTCGAGGAGCACCTGCTTCTGACGTTCCGTGATGGCCACGTCGGTGAGCAGGGCGTCGCGCACCGGACTGGCCGCGCGCTGTTCGAGAAATCCGGCCTGCATGTACAGCACCTCCGACGACATCCGGAGGCCCTTCGCGATCTGGCCGAGCACCTCGGCCGAGGGCTTGCGCAACCCACGTTCGATCTGGCTCAGGTAGGGATTGCTCACGCCGGCCAACTTCGACAGCTGACGCAGCGAGACCTGGGCGGCCTCGCGCTGCGACTTGATGAAGCTGCCGATGTCCTGCGCCGCCGAGCTGACCACCCGCGCCGCCACGTCTCCGGCACTGTCGCCGTTCGGCTTGGGCTCGTCGGTCATCGCACTCCCTCACTGGTGGGTGAAATCCACGCTACGGGAGGGTGCTAACTATTGCAAGCACTCTTGTTAGCAGTCGATGCCGATCAGGCAAACATCAGCTGCGAGAGCGCGTAGATCCCCAGTCCGGCGAGGGCGCCGACCACGGTGCCGTTGATACGGATGAACTGCAGGTCGCGTCCCACCTGCAGCTCGATCTTGCGACTGGCCTCGTCCGCATCCCACCGGGCCACCGTGTCGGTGATGATGCCGGTGATCTCGGCGGTGTAGTTGGCGCTGACGTAGCGCGCCCCGCTGTCCAGCCAGCCCTCCACCTTGGCGGCGAGGTCCGGCTCGTCGCGCAGCCGCTCCCCCAGCCGCATCACGGTGTCGCGGGTCTTCGCGCGCAGCGCGCTCTCCGGGTCGTCCACCGACTCCAGGATCATCCGCTTGGCGACCTTCCACGCCGCCTCCGCGGCACTGGTCACCTCCTCCCGGCCCATGATCTCGGCCTTGACCTTCTCCGCCTTCGCCATGGTGGCGGGGTCGTGCTGCAGGTCGTCCGCGAAGTCGACCAGGAACCGGTTCGCCGCCTGGCGGACCTCGTGCTCGGGGTTGGACCGGACCTTCCAGGTGAACTCGACGAGTTCGCGGTAGATCTTCTCGCCGAGCATGGCGTCGACGAACTTCGGCGACCAGGACGGGCTGTCCCGGTCGATCACCCGGTCGATCGTCGGCTGGCTCGCCAGCGCCCACTGGTGGGCCCGCTCCGCGAGCAGGTCGAGCAGGGGCAGCTGCCGGTTCTCCTTGATCAGCTCGGCGAGGACCTTCCCGATCGGCGGCCCCCACGCCGGCTCGGCGAGCCGCCGCACGATGGTGTGGTCGATGATCTGCTGGACGTCCTCGTCGCGGAGGACACTGACGAAGCCGCGCAGGATCGTCGCCGTCTCGGCCGCGACCCGGGCGGCGTGCGCGGGTTCGGCCATCCAGGTCCCGACGCGCACGGGGATCTGCGCCGCCCGCACCTTCTCCGACACCACGTCGGGGGCCAGGAAGTTCTCCCCTACGAAGCTGCTCAGGCTCGTGCCGAGCTGGTCCTTCTTCTTCCGGATGATCGCGGTGTGCGGGATCGGCAGGCCCAGCGGGTGCCGGAAGAGCGCGGTCACGGCGAACCAGTCGGCGAGCGCACCGACCATGYCCGCCTCCGAGGCCGCGCGCACATAGCCGACCCACTCGCCGGCGCCACGCGTCTCCTGCCAGCGACAGAACAGGTAGACGACGCTGGCGAACACCAGAAACGAGGTCGCGAGCAGCTTCATACGGCGAAGGTCGCGTCGTTTGGCGGAGTCGTCCGTCACCGTCGTTTGCGTCACGTCGCCATTGTGCCGAATCCCGGCGCCGGCGGGATTTCTCCGCGACACCACGGGGGACGCAGGCCCACGCGGAAAACACACCTCTAAGCTGGTCGGAAGATCGAATCTGAACGGATGTGGCAAACCCAGTGCCGAAGAAGACAGCGCCGACAACAGAGGACCCCGGGCACGCCGAGGCCACGCAGGCCGATCCCGGGGACGACGGGGTGGCCACGGATGCAACGACGACGGACGCCACGACGGACAAGCCCGACGGCCGCAAGCGCCGGTGGCGCAACCACAAGATCGCGCGGCGCGAGGAACTCGTCGACGGGACCATCGCCGCGATCCGCGCCCGTGGCCGGGACATCGGCATGGACGACATCGCCTCGGAGATCGGCGTCTCCAAGACCGTGCTGTACCGGTACTTCAACGACAAGAACGACCTGACCAGCGCGACCATGATGCGGTACGTCGAGACGATCCTGGCGCCCCGGATGTACGCGGCCATCGGCGGCGACATGGACGAGTACGAACTGACCCGCGGGGCGATCACCGCCTACGTGGAGACGGTGGCCTCGGACCCCGAGGTGTACCTCTACGTGATGGCGAACAGCGCCGGCCCCAACCGCGACGTGGTCGCCGAGTCGGAACGGATGATCGCCGAACTGCTCTCCGCCGTGCTGGGCGAGCGGTTGCGGCTGATGGAGATGGACTCGGGCGGCGCCGTGCCGTGGGCCTACGGGATCGTCGGGGCGGTCCAGTTGGCCACCCACTGGTGGATCTCCAACAAGTCGATGACCGCCGAGGACCTCATCGACTACCTGACCATGATGACCTGGGGCGGGGTCACTGGAATCGCCGCCGTCGCCGGGTCGCCGGCCCGGTTCAAGACCATCCCGCACCCGCTGGTACCCGACGCCGCCGAGGACCGCTGACCTCGCCTCCACCCTTGTGTGACTCGCGGTAACAGATACCCTGTGGGGGTGAGCGAGGCGGACGCCGGCACCGGCGCGGAACACAACGGGCCCGACGGCTACTCCGGACGGGCGCTGGTCACGGTCGGCCATCGCCCCGCCCTCACACTGGACGTCCAACTGTCCGGGCACTTCGAGCCGATCAGCGGCCGTTACCTCTGGCAGGGTCGGGTCCGTGGGCTGACCGACGCACTCGGCCCGGCCGACTCGCCGTGCCCCGGCGCCGAACTGGAGATCAAGACACCCCAGGGCGTCGGCGTCGCGCGAGTCACGGCCGTCGACCTGTGGGGCAGCCACCTGGTCGAGGCGGTCTCCGGACGCCCCTTCACTGCGCTGTCCGAGGACCGGCTGGGCGAACCCGGCGACTAGATGTGTCCGACCGGCACCGCCGCGATCCCGGACCGCAAGAAGTCGACCAGCGGCTGGGTGAGGTCGTGGCCCGAGCGGCTGTCCTCGTCGAGCGACCCGGTCGCCGCGAGCAGCAACGTGGCCGCCATCGCCTCGCCGGCCACCGCGTAGTCCAGGCCGGCCCGCAGGTCTCCGCTGCGCACCACCTCGGCGAATGCGTCCGCGGCGAGTTCACCGAACTGTGCCAGCAGCGCGAGCAGTCGATCCATCACCGCCGGGGCCACGGCGGGTGCCTCGAACACCACGAAACGCACCAGCGCCGACTCGTGCTCGACCAACGCGTGCAGGCGGTCCGCCACCGCCCGGAACACGTCGAAGAACTCGTCCAATGTGCGGGCCTCGCGCAGCCGGTCCTCGACGATCCGCTCCCGGATCAGCTCGAGTCCACGGTCGATCACGGCGTCGAAGACCTCACGTTTGCCGTCGAAGTAGTTGTAGAAGGTGCCGTGTGCCAGCCCCACGACCTCGACGATGTCGGCCACCGAGCAGTTCGCGTAGCCGCGCGAGACAAACAGGTCGGAGGCCGTGCGCACCAGTTGGTCGCGGCGCACCGGGCCGGTCACCGCGCGGACCCCGCTGCGTGCACCGACCCCGGAACGGCACCCTGCCCGCGAAGCCCGAACGAGACCATCGCGACGATCGCCTCGTTCTGACGCGTCCGATCCACGCCGCGGGGGCCGCACCGCAGGCCCCGCAACAACGCGGGCCAGAGCAGGCCGAGGATCGCCCGCGACACCGCGTCGGCGTCGAGGTCCGACCGCAGCCAGCCGCGGGCCACACCGTCGTCCAGCGCAACGGCCACCAGTCGGGCCAACTCCTGCTCGCCGCGCACCCACCGTCGACTCCCGTGGCCCTTGACCGCATTGGCCTCGACCAGGACCAACCGGAGCAGGTGCGGCGAGTCCTCGAGCACCCCGAAGAGTCGGTCGCAGAACCCGCAGATCCGCTCGACCAGGCAGTCGACCGAGTCGACGGGCAACAGCAGCGCCCGTCCGTCGACCATGTCCACCAGTTCACGGAGGCACCGGTCCATCACGTGGTCGAGAATCTCCCGCTTGCTGTCGAAGTAGCGGTACACGGTGCCCAGGCCGACCCCGGCCCGCGCCGCCAGGTGGGCCGCGGTGGTGGCCTCGTAACCGCGTTCGGCGAACGACTGCGCGGCCGACGAGAGGATCTGCTCGCGACGGGCCGCGGCCAGGCCCGCCTGCGGCGGACGGCCGCGCCGCCCCGGCGCGCGCTCCTCGAGCGCGGTCACCTGCACCAGCCCAGTCGGCGTCGCGGCAACTCAACTCCCATTCCATGCCACGGTCGAGTAAGTATGTGGCAAAAGGACTTTAACAAGAGGCATCGGCTTCGACACTTCACGACCGCGCGCCGACAGCGTCGACCGGGGAGCCCGCGCGGCCACCGATCAGGTCGAAATCCGCCGGGTCGACTGTGCGGGTGCGTAGCCAGTACTGCCACGTGAACCCCGGCCAGATGGTCCGGTTGACACCCTTCACGTCCAGATACCAACTGACACAACCGCCGTTCGTCCACACCCCCTTCGACAGTTTGCGCTGGATGTCGACATTGAACCGATCCTGCACCCCAGGGCGCACCGAGATCGCCTCCGCCCCACTGTCATTGACCAGGCGCATCGCGTCCAGCGCGTAGCGGATCTGTTGCTCGATCATGAACACCACGGAGTTGTGGCCGAGGCCGGTGTTCGGCCCCAGCAGGAAGAAGGCGTTGGGGTAGCCCGCCGCGGTGATGCCCAGGTGCGTCGCGATGCCGTCCTCGTTCCACCGCGCGAGAAGTTCGCGGCCGCCGACGCCCACCAGGTTGACACTGCCGAATCCATCCGTCACGTGAAACCCGGTGGCGTAGATGATCGCGTCCACCTCACGCTCGGTGCCGTCCGCCGTGACGATGCCGGTCGCGGTGACCCGCTCGATCCGGTCGGTCACTACTTCGGCATTCGGCCGGGCCAGTGCCGGGTAGTAGTCGTCGGACCCGACAATTCGCTTGCAGCCGATCCGGTAGTCGGGCGTCAGCCGACGTCGCAGGCCGGGGTCGTCGATCGACCTGGCAATGTTGCGCTCGGCGACCCGCTCGAGCGGCGCCAGCAAATTCGAGTGCCCGTTGAGCCCGAGCGCCAACGCCTCGGACGTCCAGTAGATACCCAGGCGGAAGATCCTGCGCAGCAGGGGGATCCGACGAAAGGCCCGGCGCAGCCGCGGATCCACGTCGAAGTTCTTACGGGGCACCACCCAGGCCGGCGTGCGCTGGTAGAGCTGCAACTGTTCGACCTTGCCGACAATCTCCGGCACGATCTGCACGGCGCTGGCGCCGGTGCCGATCACGGCGACCCGCCTGCCGGTCAGGTCGTAGTCGTGATTCCACCGCGCCGAGTGGAAGGCGGTGCCACGAAAGGTCTCCGCACCGGGCAGCGCCGGGAGGCTCGGGACGTGCAACGCACCGATGCCGGACACCAGGAACTGCGCGATGTACTCGGTGCCGTCGGTGGTGCGGACATGCCAACGGTTCTCCGCCTCGTCCCACCGCCCGCCGGTGCTCGTACGGCCGAAGTGGATGTTGCGGTACAGGTCGTACTTGTCGGCCAGCGCCCGCAGGTACCGGAGGATCTCCGGCTGTCCGGACCACATCTGCGACCAGTCCGGATTCGGCTCGAACGAGAACGAGTACATGTGCGAGGGCACGTCGCAGGCGCAGCCCGGGTAGGTGTTCTCGCGCCAGGTGCCGCCGACCTCGTCGGCCTTCTCCAGCACCACGAAGTCGCGTCGGCCCGATTTGACCAGCTGGATGGCCATGCCGAGCCCGGAGAACCCGGTCCCGATGATCAGCACCCGGGTCCGACGCACCCGCCGACCGTTGCCCACCTCGGCGGACTGGGTCGACGCACTCACCGGGCACCCCCGACCACGTCGTCGCCATTCGCCACTCGCATGCCCGCTCCCATGCAACCGCCACGGGCCGACCACCCCGGCGTCCGATACCTGACGGAACAGGCATCGTGTGCGCGCAGCCCACCTGCACTGTCAACACTAGCCGGACTCGCCCGGCCTGGTTTCGGTGCGAATCCCGGCGGGCATGACACCCTGAACCCATGGCCAAGAACTCCAGTCAGGGCTGGGACGTCCCCGCCATCGAGGCGGTCCGAGTCACCCCGGACACCCGGGTGTCCGGCCTCGACACCAGGGACACGCCGGGGTTCGTCGGCGACAAGGAACTGGGCGAGAAGCTCCTCGAGGAACGCGGCGCCTACCTGTCGTCGCTGCAGGAGAAGTTGTACGCCAACGGCCGGTCCGAGCACGAGCACCGGTCAGTGCTCCTGGTGCTGCAGGGCATGGACACCGCGGGCAAGGGCGGAATGGTCCGGCACGTGATCGGCCACGTCGACCCGCAGGGCGTCGACCACGCCTCGTTCGGGGTGCCGACGGCGGAGGAGAAGCGGCACCACTACCTGTGGCGGATCCGCAAGGCACTCCCCCGGAACGGCCAGATCGGAGTCTTCGACCGGTCCCACTACGAGGACGTCCTGGTGGTGCGGGTGCACAACCTGGTGCCGCCGGCGGAGTGGGAACCCCGCTACGACGAGATCAACCACTTCGAACGCGAACTCGTCGACGCCGGCACCACGCTGGTGAAGGTCGCGATGTTCGTCTCGCTCGACGAGCAGAAGGAGCGCCTCGCCGAACGGCTGGACCGCCCCGACAAGCACTGGAAGTACAACCCCGGCGACGTCACCGAACGCGGGTACTGGCCGAAGTACCAGGAGGCCTACCAGGCCATGCTGGACCGCACCTCGACCGACTACGCGCCGTGGCACGTGGTGCCGTGCGACCGCAAGTGGTACGGCCGGCTCGCGGTCACCGAACTGCTCATCGACGCACTCGAGCGGCTCGACCTGGACTGGCCGCCAGCCAAATTCGACATCGAGGTGGAGAAGGCGCGACTGGCGCAGTCCTGAGCCACCGCCCCGGATCCGTGGGAGTGCACGGTCAGGGGAAGTGCGGCGTCTCCAGGTGCAGTCTGTGGTCGTGGTGGATGGTGCCGCCGACCACACCGATGGCGGTGCCGATCGCGACCAGGCAGACCACCCCCGCCATGATCGCCCAACCGCCGTACCCGGACCCGGCCGCAACGATGAACGACCCGGCGGCCGCCACTGCGATCAGGGTGAGCGTGAAGCCCATCCAGGATGCGAACAAGTTCAGTTTCATCGTTGACCCCTCACCTGACGGACCTGTGGTCAACTCGACGGTACGCCCGGCTCCCACGATTCGACAGGGCTCGAGCCCCGGCGGGCTGGGGATGCCTCAGGCGCCGGGCTGGGGTTGCCTCACGCGCCGGCAGGCTGGGGATGCTGGGTCAGCTTGCCGACCGTCGCGGCACAGAAGTGATGCAGGTCCGCGGTTCCGCGGCTGGTCACCAGGCTCCGGTCGACCACCACCGCCTCGTCGACGTAGTGGCCGCCGGCGTTGACGACGTCCACCCGCAGACTCGGCGAACCGGTGAGGGTGCGCCCCTCGACCGCACCCGCCTGGATCAGCAGCCACGGGGCGTGACCGATCGCGGCAACCGCCTTGCCGACGCGCATGAAATGCCGGACGAACGCCATCGCATGCTCGTCGAGCCGAAGCCTGTCGGCGTTCAGCATTCCGCCGGGCAGGATCAGCCCGTCGTAGTCGTCGACACTCGACCGCGAGACCAGCGCGTCCACCGGGAACCGGTCCGCGGTGATCACGTCCGCGCGATACGCCTGGATGTCACCCGGCCCGACGGAGAGCAGTTCGGTGGTCCCGCCCGCGTACTCCACCGCGCGCCGCGGCTCCTCGAGTTCGTCCTGCTCCACACCGTCCACGGCCAGTACCGCCACGCGGCGGCCTTCGAGTTGCCTGGTCATCCCCGACTCCTTCGCAACGCCTGACCCAGTATGGCCCGACCGACGCACCCGCGACCAGGGGCAGCAGCCCGGAGTCCCGGGGCCTAGAGCGTCGCGGTGTCGATCACGAAGCGGTAGCGCACGTCGCTGCGCACCACCCGGTCGAAGGCCTCGTTCATCTGGTCCGCGGCGATCACCTCGATCTCCGCACCGATCCCGTGGGCGGCACAGAAGTCCAGCATCTCCTGGGTCTGCGCGATCCCACCGACCATCGACCCGGCCAGGCTGCGCCGGTTGGCCGCCAGCGAGAATCCGCGCACCTCGATCGGCTTCTCCGGCAACCCGAGCTCGACGAGTGCACCGTTGACTGCGAGCAGTGACATGTAGGCGTCCATGTCGAGGTTCACCGACACGGTGTTGAGGATCAGGTCGAACCGCGAGCGGAGCTCCTTGAACGTCGCCGGGTCGCTGGTCGCGTAGTAGTGACTGGCCCCGAACCTCAGGCCGTCGTCCTGCTTGCTCAGCGTCTGACTGAGCACCGTCACCTCGGCGCCGAGCGCGTGTGCGATCTTGACCCCGACGTGCCCCAGTCCGCCCATCCCGATGATCGCGACACGTTTGCCGGGACCGGCGCCCCAGTGCCGCAGCGGCGAGTAGAGCGTGATGCCCGCGCACAACAGCGGCGCGGCGACGTCGAGGGCCAGGCTGTCCGGCACCGACAGCACGAAGGACTCGGTGACGACGATGTGGGAGGAGTAGCCGCCCATCGTGTACTCGCCGTCCGGGGTCCGGGAGTTGTAGGTCTGGACCACCCGCGAGACGCAGTACTGCTCGTCGCCCGAGACACACGCCTCGCAGGTGCCGCAGGAGTCCACGAAACAACCCACCCCGACGCGGTCACCGACGTCGTGCCTGGTCACCTCGTCTCCGACGGCCGCCACGATCCCGGCGATCTCGTGCCCCGGCACGACGGGATAGTGCGTGCCGCCCCACTCGTTGCGCGCGGTGTGGATGTCGGAGTGGCAGATGCCGGCGTACTTGATCTCGATGAGCACGTCGAGCGGGCCGAGGTCACGACGCTGCACGGCGGTCTTCTCGAGCGGCGCATCGGCCGAGGTCGCCGCGTAGGCGGAAGCAGTAAGCATGGGTAAATACCTACCCCTCGACCGGGCCGGCCGCACAATCGCGCAACTAATTAGTTGTGATCAAGATCTCAACACGTGATCAATGAGATTTGCATCACACAATTTGCCAGCTACGCTGTCGCGAACTAGACAACCGTCCAACTCAGCCGACCGTAACCCGATGCCCTCCACTGGCCGAACCCGAGGAGACAGATGCGCAGGCTACTTTCGCTAGGAATCGCAACCGCGGTGATCGGCGGCCTCATGTCCGCGGCGCCGCTCGTCGCCGGCGCCCAGGGCCTCGCCCCGGCGCCCGCGGGCAAACTCCATTCCCAGGGCAGCGCGCTGGTCGACGAGTTCGGCCGCACCGTCCTGCTGCACGGCGTCAACAACGTCGACAAGGAGGCGCCGTACCTCAATACCGGCGACGGTCTCACTGTCACGCCTCAGGATGCCGACCTGCTCGCCCAGCACGGGTTCAACACCGTCCGGCTCGGGGTCTCGTTCGACGCGATCATGCCGGAGCGGGGCCAGATCGACGACGCCTACCTCGGCCGGGTCGCCGACACCGTCGACGTGCTCGCCGCCCGCGGCATCCACGTCCTGCTCGACAACCACCAGGACGGGCTCTCGAAGCCCTGGACCGGCAACGGCTTCCCCGCCTGGGCGATCGAGGCCCGGCCCACCGCAGGCGAGCCGAATCCCGGCTTCCCGCTGTACAACCTGATGCCCAGCATGAACAGGGGCTGGGACGAGGTCTGGAACAACACCCACGGCGCCCTCGACTACCTCGGCGCCGCGCTCGCCGCGCTCGCCACCGAGGTGAAGGGCAAGCCCGGCGTGATGGGCATCGAACTGCTGAACGAGCCGTGGCCCGGTTCGCCCTTCCTCACCTGCTTCCCCGGCGGCTGCCCGGACTTCGACCGCAAGTACCAGGCGGCGATGCAGAAGCTCACCGACGCGGTCCGTGCCGCCGACCCAACCGTCCCGGTCTACTGGGAGCCGAACGTCACCTGGAACCAGCTGATGCCGTCCAATCTGGCCAACCCGCCGAAGACGCCGGCCATCACCGACCCGAACATCGTCTTCGCCCCGCACGACTACTGCATTCCCAGCCAGCTCGCGATCTACCTGGGCCTGCCGGAGGGGCTGAAGGCCCTGTGCACCACGACGCAGGACAACACCTGGGCCAACATCGACGCGGTCACCGAGCGCGCCGACATCCCGTCCGTGATCACCGAGTTCGGTGACGGGGACCCGACCGTGCTGGCCAACACTCTCGAGCGTGCCGACGAACGCTTCGTCGGCTGGCAGTACTGGCACTACAGCAGCATCTTCGGCCCCAGGGGCGGCACCGACCCGTACCTCGGGGCGATCGGCCCGCAGCTGGTGCGCACCTACCCGCAGGCCACCGCCGGCGCTCCCGGGAAGATGAAGTTCAACGCCGACAACGGCGACTTCATCTACCGGTACACCCCGAAGGCCTCGACCAAGCCCACCGAGATCTACGTCTCCGACCTGCACTACCCCGACGGCTACGTGGCCGCGGCGGAAGGCGGCACGATCACCTCGGCGCCGGGTGCCCGTCTGGTCACCGTCCAGGCCAGCGGGACCGGCCCCGTCACCGTCAAGGTCAACCGCCCCGGCTCCGCCGGCGCAGAACTGCCCGCCGACGCCGGAGGCTCGGGCTCGGCCGGGTCCTCCGGCAGCGCGGGCAGCTCCGGCTCGTAGCGGCTCGCAAACCCCACCCCCCGACTGACCGAATGCGACATTCGGTCACTCAGACTGAACGAGTGCGACATTCGGTCGGCTCGGGGGCCCGCAACGCCGGCCGGTAGCCGCCCCGTACGACGGCACCCCGTACGACGCAGAGGGGCCCGGACCGATCACCCGGTCCGGGCCCCTCTGCGTTTCTCCACCTACCGGCGCGTCCGCCTACGATGCGCTGCTCGCCAGCTCGTCCCGGCGACGCAGCCGCCGGGCCGCCGCCACCATGTTGCGCAGCGCGGGCTCGAGCTGCCAGTAGTGCCGGGTCTTGAGGCCACCGTCCGGGTTCGCCCAGAGCCGGTCCAGGTCCACCGACTTCGCGGCCTCGCTGAGCAGCTCGTCGAGCTCGTCGATGTCCGGGATCCGCGCCGAGCGGCTCTCGTACACACCGGGTCCCACACCGTGGGTGAGCTTGCGTTCCTTGATGGCCTCGAGCACCCAGGAGATCGAACGGGTTGCCACGATCGCCGTGACGTCGCAGTCCATCCGCTCGATGGCGTCGACCACCGACGCCTGGCTGGTGTAGGTCAGGTGGGTGTGGATCTGCGTCTCCGGCTTCGCGCCGCCGGTCGCCAGGCGGAAGGCGTCGACGGCCCAGCCCAGGTACTCGGTCCGCCCACCCGCCCGCAGCGGCAGCAGCTCGCGGATCGCCGGCTCGTCGACCTGGATGACCGCGATGCCGGCGGCCTCGAGGTCCGCGACCTCGTCCCGGATCGCCAGCGCCAGCTGGTCGGCCGTCTCGTGCAGCGGCTGGTCCTGCCGGACGAACGAGCGGGCCAGCATGGTGACCGGGCCGGTGAGCATGCCCTTGACCGGCTTGTCGGTCAGCGACTGCGCGTAGGTGGCCCACTCGACGGTCATCGGTCCGCGCCGGAGCACGTCACCGAACAGGATCGGCGGACGCACGCAGCGGCTGCCGTAGGCCTGCACCCAGCCGTTGTGCGTGAACGCAAATCCGTCCATCAGCTCGGCGAAGTACTGGATCATGTCGTTGCGCTCGTGCTCACCGTGCACCAGGACGTCGAGGCCGATGTCCTCCTGCAGTCGGATCGTCCGCTCGATCTCGGCCTGGATGCGCTTGACGTACTCGTCCCGGCCGAGCCGGCCCTCGACGAGTTCGTACCGCGCGATGCGGGCCGCGTCGGTCTGCGGGAACGAACCGAGCGTGGTCGCGGGCACCTTCGGCAGGTTCAGCCTCTGCTGCTGCGCGGCCCGGCGCTCCTCGTACGGCGCGCGGACCCGGTCCGAGTCCTTGATGTTGTTGACCCGTTGGCGCACCTCGTGCTTCTGCTTGAAGTGCACCGACGTCGGCTTCTTGCGCCAGCGCTCCGACGGCCCCTCGCTGAGCGCCTTGGCCAGCGAGACCACCTCGCCGACCTTCTGCTTGGCGAAGGCCAGCCGGTCCGCGACGTCGCCGTCGAGCTCCCACTCGGCCAGCACGTCGTACGGGACGTGCATCAGCGAGCAGGACGTGGAGACGACCAGGTCCGGGATCACGTCCCTGAGGGCCGCGAGATAGGTCAGCTTGCTGACGTTGTCGCTGCGCCAGACGTTGCGGCCGTTGACGACGCCGGCGTAGACGCGCTTGCGCTTGAGCCCGGGGATCTTCGCCAGTTCCTCGGGGCCGACCTTGCCGTAGACCAGGTCGAGACCGAGCGCCTCGACCTGGGTGGCGGCCAGGATCGGCAGGGCCTCGCCGAGGTTGCCGTACGGGCCGGTGACCAGGATCCGCGGGCGCAGCGGCGCATGCGAGAGCGTCGCGTAGGCGCGCCGCAGGGCGTCCAGCTCGTCGGCGGTGCGGTCCTGGGTGAACGCCGGCTCGTCGAGCTGAATGCAGGTGGCGCCGGCCTTTGCGAGCTTCTCGAACAGCGCCTCGTACTGCACCAGCAGCGGCTCGAGCAGGTCGAGGGTCGAGAACCCTTCCGCCGCACCGGGACCGACCTTGGAGAGCAGCAGCAGCGAGACCGGGCCGAGCACGACGGGACGCAGTTCGATGCCGCGCGCCTTGGCCCGCGCGAACTCGTCCATCAGGGCGTCGGAGTGCAGCGAGAACTCGGTGCCCTCGTCCAGCTCGGGCTGACGGTAGTAGTAGTTCGTGTCGATGTACCGGACCAGCTCGAGCGGCGGGAAGTCGGGCCGGCCGCGGGCCATGGTGAAGTAGAAGTCCAGCTCGTCGAGCTCGCCCTGCAGCGGCGCGAACCGGGTCGGCACCGCGCCGAAGAGCATCGCGTTGTCGAGAACGTGGTCGTAGTAGGAGAACGTGTTGCCGGGCACCTGCGTCAGGCCGGTCGCGGCGAGCTCGCTCCAGGTCTCCTCCTGCAGCTCGCGGCCGACCGCGACGAGCTCCGCCTGGGTGCTCTTGCCGTGCCAGTACGCCTCGAGCGCGCGCTTGAGTTCGCGTCGGGGTCCGATCCGCGGGTATCCCAGGATGCTGGAGCCGTAGGTGGCTGCGCTGCTGGTCATCGTGTCGACCTCTCCGTGATGTGTCGCTGCCGTCTAGATGTTCACTGCCGCCGAAATGTCACTGCCCGTGATGCGCTACGCGCCCGTGCACCATTTTCACTGTCACAGCTGTGAAAAGGCGCACGGGCGCGGGGTCGCATACCAGTGTGTGTCTCTGGCTAGCTGGCTTGCTTGCTGGCGCGGCCGTTCTCGCCGTACTCGTAGAAGCCGGCACCCGACTTCTTTCCGGTCAGTCCGGCCTCGACCATGCGCAGGAGCAGCGGGGGCGCCGAGTAGAGCGGCTCCTTGAACTCCTCGTACATCGAGTCGGCGATGGACTTGACGGTGTCCAGGCCCACCAGGTCGGTCAGCGCGAGCGGACCCATCGGGTGCGCGAGGCCGAGGACCGTCGCCTTGTCGATGTCTTCCTTGGTGGCGAAACCGGACTCCACCATGCGGATCGCGGAGAGCAGGTACGGAACCAGCAGCGCGTTGACGACGAAGCCCGAACGGTCGGCCGACCGGACGACCTGCTTGCCGAGGATGTCGCTGGCAAAGGCCTCCGCGCGCTCGGCGACGGCGGCGCTGGTCTTGAGCGTCGTCACCAACTCGACGAGCGGCAGGACCGGAACCGGGTTGAAGAAGTGCATGCCGATGACGCGCTCGGGACGCTTGGTGGTGATGCCGAGCTTCATGATCGGGATCGACGACGTGTTGGACGCCAGCACAGCGTTCGGGTCCGTGACGATGGAGTCGAGTTCGGCGAAGATCTCACTCTTGATCTTCTCGTCCTCGAGGACGGCCTCCACGACGAGCTGCCGGTCCGCGAAGTCGCCGAGATCGGAGGTGAAGCGCAGGCGCCAGGCGGCCTGCTCACGCTCACGCTCGGTGATCTTGCCGCTGCTCACGCCGCGGTCGAGCGAGCGCAGGATACGTGAACGTCCGGCGGCTGCGAGCTCGCGGGTCTGCTCGAACACCAGAACGTCGACATGGGCGCGGGCGCACACCTCGGCGATTCCGGAACCCATGATCCCGGCGCCGATCACGCCGACGCGCTGAATCTTTTCGCTGGTCACGTCGTATCTCCTCAACCTTGACTGCGCTTCGGTGACAACAGATTTGGCGAGTACATGGGTAACTCACCGGGTACTTCCAAAAGCCTCGGACTCCGGCACGGGCGGCCCGCAACGCGAGTTGCGGACCGCCCGACTGGTGCGTTGAAGTCCCGGAGAGGCGGCTCGGGTCTAGTGGAACTGGCCCTCTTCGGTGGAGCCCTTCAGCGCCGCCGTGGAGGTGTTCGGGTCGACCGTGGTGGCGATGCTGTCGAAGTAGCCGGCGCCGACCTCACGCTGGTGCTTGATGGCGGTGAAGCCACGCTCCTCGGCGGCCTTGAACTCGCGCTCCTGCAGGTCGACGAAGGCGGTCATGCCCTCGCGGGCGTAGCCGTGCGCCAGGTCGAACATGCCGTAGTTGAGCGAGTGGAAGCCGGCCAGGGTGATGAACTGGAACTTGAAGCCCATCGCGCCGAGCTCCTTCTGGAACTTCGCGATGGTCGCGTCGTCCAGGTGCTGCTTCCAGTTGAAGGACGGGGAGCAGTTGTAGGCCAGCAGCTGGTCCGGGAACTCGCTGCGGACGGCCTCGGCGAACTTCTTGGCGACCTCGAGGTCCGGCACGCCGGTCTCCATCCAGATGAGGTCGGAGTACGGCGCGTAGGCCTTGGCGCGAGCGATGCAGGGCTCGATGCCGTTCTTGATGCCGTAGAAGCCCTCGGCCGTGCGGGTGCCGTCGAGGAACGGGCGGTCGCGCTCGTCCACGTCGGAGGTGATCAGGGTGGCGGCCTCGGCGTCGGTACGCGCGATGACGACCGTCGGGACGTCCGCGACGTCGGCCGCGAGACGCGCCGAGGTCAGGGTGCGGATGTGCTGCTGGGTCGGGATGAGCACCTTGCCACCGAGGTGGCCGCACTTCTTCTCCGACGCGAGCTGGTCCTCCCAGTGCGAACCGGCGACGCCGGCCGCGATCATGGCCTTCTGCAGCTCGTAGACGTTCAGCGCGCCGCCGAAGCCGGCCTCGCCGTCCGCGACGATCGGGGCGAGCCAGTTCTCGACCGAGGTGTCACCCTCGACCTTGGCGATCTCGTCGGCGCGCAGCAGCGCGTTGTTGATGCGACGGACGACCTGCGGCACCGAGTTGGCCGGGTAGAGGCTCTGGTCCGGGTAGGTGTGACCCGAGAGGTTCGCGTCACCGGCGACCTGCCAGCCGGAGAGGTAGATGGCCTTGAGGCCGGCGCGCACCTGCTGCACGGCCTGGTTGCCGGTGAGGGCACCGAGGGAGTTGATGTAGTCCTCGTTGTTCACGAGGTCCCACAGGATCTCCGAGCCACGGCGAGCGAGGGTGGCCTCCTCCACGACGGTGCCCTGGAGCTTGACGACCTGCTCGGCCGTGTAGTTACGGGTGACGCCCTTCCAGCGAGGATTGGTGTCCCAATCCTGCTGGATCTCAGCTGCGGTCTTCGGGGTGCCGGTGGTCGACATCGAGGCTCCACTCTCTTGTATCTGCTGGTCCGGTACGGATGTACTGCTTCACATCCTTGCCAGGCCCTTCTTGTGTACTTACCGAGAGTGACACAACCAAAAACCGCCGTCTACCTGTTGCTAATGCCAATATTAGCTAGGTTCTCACCCCCCGTTGCTAACTTAGCTAAGTTCTGGCACGGGTTTCAGCGGCCCCGCCGGTCGGAAAGTTACCGGCAAGTAGGGGAAACCGGCAGGCAGCGGCGTTGGCGAGCCGGGGACGTCGATTCACACGAAGCGGCGGCCGCTGTGCGGAACCTGGCACCTCGGCCGGGCCGGCTGTGATCGCAATCACGGACGCGGCGGGCCGACGAGCCGGTCCGGCCGCGGCGGGGTTCTGACGGAGTCGACGACCCGCACACCCCTTTTGCCCATTTCGCACACCCGTTAGGCGTGCATTCGGTGTGTGATCCGGTGGAAAGGTGTGTGATCCAGTGCTCACGGGACCGTCGTCGACGCCGCACCGAGCGACTGCACGGTCTGCTGCATGTACCCGCCCCGGTGGCCGGACGAGAACTCGTTGAACGCGGCGATCGCGGCCTCGACCCGGTCCTCCGGGACCAGCACCTCGACCCGCAGCCGCTCGGAGAACGCGAGGTCCTGGCGCTGCCCGCGGAACTGCAGCGAACCGGTGTCGCTGTTGGCGGCGTGCGCCTCGGACACCACGATCGAGACCGCGCCGGCGGCCAGCAGCGCCTCCCGCAGTCGGCCCGGGTCGATGGTCTCCAGGATGACGGTGATGAGCCGGTGCTCCACCGCGGCGGGTTCCGTCACGAGGTCGCCCTGCGACGGCGCCGCGGCCACCACCCCGGCCGATTCGCCGCCCACCACGAAGGCCGGATTGACGTGGTACGCGTCCATGCCCTGCTGCTTCTGGTCGATGTCGACCTGGTCCTCGGGCGCGAGCCGCAGGCCGACGGTCTTCTCGATCCCCATCGCGATCAGCCAGGTCGCCGCGAACGAGAAGGCGATCACCGAGACCAGCGCCAGGCACTGCTCGCCGAGCAGCGTCAGTCCCCCGCCGAACAGCAGCCCGTCGTGGCCGATCGAGTTGACGGCCTGCTCACCGAAGACGCCGACCAGGAGCGAACCCAGCGCACCGCCGACGAAAAGCACCGCGATCACGTCGAGGGCGTCGTCGAAGTGGAACAACGTCTTGAGCCGCAGCCCCCAGTGACACACCAGCCCGGCCAGCGCGCCGATGGCCAGCGCCGAGAAGGTACTCACGTAG
The DNA here is from genome assembly GCF_056401315.1 of Rhodococcus sp. P4_F5. Lineage (NCBI taxonomy): Bacteria > Bacillati > Actinomycetota > Actinomycetes > Mycobacteriales > Nocardiaceae > Rhodococcus > Rhodococcus sp. P4_F5. The sequence continues at coordinate 17,941 of NZ_JBFUJP010000087.1, forward strand.
CCGGCGCAGGGGGTGATGGTCGCCAGGCCCGCGACGGCCCCGGTGATGCCCCCGATCGCGGTGGCGTGCTGCTCGGTCAGCCGCTCGATCAGCAGCCACACGCACATTCCCGCGGCCGCAGCGACATGCGTGTTGATCAGCGCCTGTGCGGCAATACCGTTGGCCTGCAGACCATCTCCGGCGTTGAATCCGAACCAGCCGAACCACAGGATGCCCCCGCCGACCAGTGCCAGCGGCAGCGAGTGCGGGACGGTCTCCGTGTTCGGCCAGCCCGGCCGCTTGCCGACCACCAGCAGGATCGCCAGCGCGGCCGCTCCCGCGGACGCGTGCACCACCATCCCCCCGGCCCAGTCCTGGGCGCCTCGCTGCGCGAGCCATCCGGACGGATTGAACAGCCAGTGCGCGATCGGCGGGTAGACAACGATCGACCACAGCACCAGCATCACCGCCCAGCCCAGCGGCTCGAGCCGGTTCGCGGTGGCTCCGGTGATCAGCGCGGGGGTGATGATGGCGAACATCATCTGGTACGCCACGAAGGCGAGCGTCGGGATCGCGATGCCGGAGACCACCACATGCAGTGCGGGATCCGGCGCGCTGTCGAGGTTCCGCAGCCCGAACAGCGTCAGGTCGCCCATGAAGCCACCGCCCAGGTCGTCGCTGAACGCGATGCTGTAGCCGATCACGATCCAGGTGACGGTCACCAGTCCGAGCGGAACCAGGTTCTGCTGCAGCATCACCAGGGCGTTGCTTCGGCGGACGAGACCCGCGTAGCAGAAGGCCAGGCCGGGGACCATGAACAGGACCAGTGCCGCGGAGAGCAGGACCCATGCGGTGTCACCGCTGTTGATTGTTGCTGCTGCCAACATTCGACGACCATCCTCCGAAGAGTTCGATCATGTTCACTGCGCGCCGGACAAACGGGCTCGCCGGGTCCGCCGGGCACCGCCCCGCTGGCAACGCCGGCTCCTGGGCCGAGCCCCGCATTCAACGCCGATCACGCTACGCCTGAACTCGGGAATGCTCACTGGAACGAGCGGCCGGGAGGGCAGCGAGTCGAACTCGTTTCTCGCCCGCCGGGCCGCTCACCTGCCGAGAGTGCTGCAACCGGGCGCGCCCGGGACGCCCGCGAGTCGGGCGTCGAGCCACGCGGCGGCCACCGGCGCACCGGACAGTGCGACCGTCTGGTGCTCGCCCTGGTACTCCTCGAGTCGCACCCTGGCACCGCGCGCGCACCAGTCGTCGTAGAGCTGCTCCGAGCTCTCCCGCGGAATCCAGACGTCCTGCTGCCCCTGGTAGAGGAACACCGGGGCGGTCGGCGCCGCCCCACCCAACCGGTTCGCCGCCAGTACCTCCCGCGCAATCGGGGTGTCGACGACGTGCGGGACGTCGGACAGCGCCTGCACCGGGACCGGCAGCAGGGCTCCGGCGGCTCCCAGCGCGGGCAGGCAGAAGTCCCGGGCGGCCTCGGCGAGACGCCAGCCGTTCTCGTTGAACAGGGACAGCAGTTCCGGGTACTCCCGGGCCACCCCGAGCGTCGCCCCCAGCAGCACCCCGGACGCCAGGTTCTTCCCGTTCATCGACTCCAGCAGGATCCGGTAGTCGGCGGGGGTGCCGCCGAACGCCGCACCGACGATGTTCAGCTCGGGCGCATAGGTCGGCGCCAGCTCCGCCGCCCAACCGCTGGCGATGGCGCCGCCCGAGTACCCGGTGATCGCGATCGGCGCGTCGGTCACCAGTCCGAGCGCCGGCGTGCGCACGGCGCCGCGCAGCGCGTCCAGCACCGCGTGACCGGCCATCCGGCCCGCCGCGTACGCCTGCCTCGGCCCCTCGTGGTCGGTCACCACGACGGCGTCACCTCGGGACAGGAAGTACTGCACGGCAACAATTTCCAGCGTGCCACCATGGGTGAGTGTCCAGGACGGCGCGCAGGCCTGTCCGAGCGAGTCGATGGCCATGTTGTAGGCCAGCACCGGCCTCGGCCCCGCCCCGGACCACGGCGCGGACGGCACGATGACGGTGGTCGCGACCGGCACCGGCCGGCCCTTCGCGTCGGTGGAACGGACCAGGAGCTGGGTGGAGACGGCCGGGGCGGGGAGCGGCGACACCACCACCGGGCGGGTGTGCAGGACGGTGCCGGCGGCCGCGGACCCGAAGCCGGGCGGCGGGTCGAACCACCGGTCGCCGAGCGGCGTCGCGGCCACCGCGG